>NZ_RZQG01001770.1:0-476 GCF_003998635.1 Mesorhizobium sp. M7D.F.Ca.US.004.03.1.1 | reverse complement strand
AAATTGCGCCGAACAGGTAGGCGCTCTTGTAGCGCTGGTCAGCCGGTTGGCGGGGCCGCGTTCCACGCCTTGCCCATTGCCGCACGATCCCGTTCTTCTGGCCAATTCTGGCTTCGTCCTGGAACCACAGCTCCACTTTCGTTCGCGGTGGCAGGTCGCAAAGATGCGCCTTCAGCGTGCGCGGCCAGTTTTTTTGAATGCCTCGACGATGTGGGCGTCCTGTGCCGGATGCTGCGGACGTGCGCTGACGTGCGAGAAGCCGAGCCTGTGCAGCAGTTTGCCGACATAGCGCGTGTCGTAGTCCACGCCGAAGCGACCCCTGATGACGCGCTTCAGATCGACGCGCCGCCAGCGCACGACGCCGTCAACAGTACGGTCCGGACCCTTTTCGACGATTGCGGCCAGGTCGGCTTGCTGCTCGGGCGACAGACGCGACGGCGGACCAGGCGACCATTGATCGACAAGACCTTCGGGAC
>NZ_RZQG01000176.1:0-8412 GCF_003998635.1 Mesorhizobium sp. M7D.F.Ca.US.004.03.1.1 | reverse complement strand
ATCGAAGGTCATGTCGATACCGGCATTGGCGCGACCGAACGGCTTGCCGTTGAGATCGGCCAGCAGCGGCAGGCTGACCTTGCCGCCATCCCAGGCATTGCCCAGTTCGTCCGGCGTCACCGCGACAGGCGAAAACGCCGAGGACGGTTTTGACTGAAAGAAGCCGAATCCCTTGGCGAGTTCCGGCCCCGTGAGCGCGCGCAACGTGACGTCGTTGACCAGCATGACCAGTCGGATCGCTGCCTTTGCCTCTTCGAGGCTGGCGCCCATCGGCACATCGTCGACAATGACAGCAACTTCTCCTTCCATGTCGATGCCGAAGGCTTCGTCAGGCATGCGGATCGGGTCGCGCGGTGGAATGAAGGCGTCCGAGCCGCCCTGGTAGATGAGCGGGTCGGTCCAGAAGCTCGCCGGCATCTCGGCCCCGCGCGCTTTGCGCACCAGCTCGACATGGTTCACATATGCCGAGCCATCGGCCCATTGATAGGCGCGCGGCAGCGGCGAATGGGCGTCATGCTCGTGGAAGCGCTCCGCCGGCATCGCATTGTTCTCCAGCGATTCCGCTATCGTCGCGAGATGCGGGGCGATGCGCCGCCAGTCGTCGAGCGCCGCCTGCAACGTGCGCACCAGGAACGAGGCGTCGGTGAAGCGTGTCAGGTCACGCGAGACGACGACGAGTTTTCCGTCGCGCGTCCCGTCCTTCAATGTGGCAAGCTTCATGCGGTTTCCTCTCCTGCTGCAGCTTTGGCGCTGCTTAATTCCACAACAAGGCCGTCGCGGGCGATCGTCAAGCCGCCGGCCCATGTTTTCCTGACAGCGGCGATCCAGTCGGCCTCGCCGATCTGGGCGTCGTCGGCAGGAATGAGATGATTGAGCACCAGTCTCTTGACGCCGGCATCGCTGGCGATGCTGCCGGCCTCTTCGGCAAAGCTGTGGCTGGCGAGCAGATGCTCTTTCAGCCGCGCGCCATTGCCGGTCCTGGCCACCAGCCGCTCGATGCCTTCTTCCAGCATGGCTTCGTGGGCCAGGATATCGGCGCCCCGGGCAAAATCGGCGAGCGGCGGATAGAAGGCCGTATCGGCGGAGAACACCACGCTTTTGCCCGCGTATTCGAAGCGCAGCGCAAAACAGTCGGTCACCGGCGGATGCTCGACGCGCAGCGCCGAAACCGTCAAGCCGCCTTGTTCGACCACCTGGCCTTCGCCGAATTCGACGATCGAAACCAGCTCACGAATATCTGGCCGGCCCTCATCGACGATCCGGATCTCGATGTCGAACTCCATCGCCTGGCAAAAACGCCGCCAGTAATGACCCGTGCCGGGCGGACCGAACACGCCGACGGGCGTCGCCAAGCCCGCTGTCCACGCGGTGTGGATCAGCGGCCCCAGTTCCAGCACATGGTCGGAATGCAAATGCGTGATGAAGATCAGGTCGAGCGCCTTCAGGCTGATACCGGCATCGACCAGACCACGCGTCACGCCAAGTCCGCAGTCGACGACGATGCTGCGGCCGCCGATCTCCAGCAGCGACGAACTCGGCCATGGGCCACCTGGCCGCAGCGCCGGGCCGCCCTTCGAACCCAAAATCACCAGCCGATCCGGCATTGGCTCTGTGCTCAAGACCAGTCGCCCTCAGGCGTGCCGTTGAAGCGCTTCTTCAGGTCCGCCCAGCAGTCGATGTAATTGTCCTGCCGGGTTTCGAGTTCGGCGCCGTAGCGGGTCAGCATCTGCGGGTAGCGGGTCTCGAACATGAAGGCCATGGTGTTGTCGAGCTTGACCGGTTTCAGGTCCGCGCGCGAGGCTTTTTCGAAGCCAGGCGCATCCGGCCCATGGGCCAGCATCAGATTGTGCAGGCTGATGCCACCGGGCACAAAACCCTCTTCCTTGGCGTCGTACTGGCCGTGGATCAGCCCCATGAACTCGCTCATGATGTTGCGGTGATACCAGGGCGGCCGGAACGTATCTTCGGCCACCAGCCAGCGCGGCGGGAAGATGACGAAGTCGATGTTGGCGGTGCCCTCCTCGCCGCTCGGCGCCGTCAGCACTGTGAAGATCGACGGATCGGGGTGGTCGAACAGCAGCGCTCCGACCGGCGAAAAGGTCGCCAGATCATATTTGTAGGGCGCATAGTTGCCGTGCCAGGCAACGACATCCAGCGGCGAATGACCGATCTCGGTGACATGGAAATTGCCGCACCATTTCACCGTCAGCCGGCATGGCGTTTCCTTCTCCTCGAACCAGGCGCAAGGCGTCTTGAAATCGCGCGGGTTGGCCAGGCAGTTGGCGCCGATCGGACCACGGTCGGGCAGCGTCAGCTTGGCGCCGTAATTCTCGCAGACATAGCCACGCACTTGCCTGTCGACCAACTCGACCTTGAAGACGAGGCCGCGTGGCAGCACCGCGATCTCGCCGGGCCGAAGCTCAATGACGCCCATCTCGGTGACGAAGCGCAAAGCGCCGACCTGTGGCACGATCAGCAATTCGCCGTCAGCATTGAAGAAATGATCGTCGACCATAGAGGTGTTGGCGACATAGACGTGGGCTGCCATGCCGGTCTGCCCGAGCACGTCGCCGGCGGTGGTTATGCTGCGCATACCGGCGATGAAATCGGTCGGCTCCTTCGGCATCGGCACCGGATTCCAGCGATACTGGCCAAGCGCCAGTTCGTGATCGCCGACATTGGGCGCGCTCTTCCACAAGGGATAGCTCGCCGGCTTGAAGCGGCCGGTGTGCTTGACGCTCGGCCTGATGCGGTAGAGCCAGGAGCGCTCATTGGTGCCGCGCGGGGCGGTGAAGGGCGAGCCCGAAAGCTGCTCGGCATAGAGCCCGTAGGCCGGCCGCTGCGGCGAGTTCCGTCCTTGCGGCAGCGAACCGGGCAGCGTCTCGGTTTCGAAGTCGTTGCCGAAACCCGGCATGTAGGAAAAGGCCATTGCTTCCTCCCGGAATGGATCTCAATTGACCAAACTGGTTTCAGTTGTAACTATCGAAAATGTAACCATCAATGGCGACTTTGAAAAATGGCGATCAAGAGCGAAGCGTCCGACGAGCCTGAAATTCTCAATCTGGAGAATTTCCTGCCCTACCGGCTCTACCGGCTTGCCGACGCCGTCAGCCGCGAATTCTCGCGAATATACAAGGACAGCCATGGCCTGACGCGGCCGGAATGGCGCACCCTTTCCGGGCTTGGGCAGCATGGAACAATGACGGCGTCTGCAATCGGCGAGCAATCGGCAATGCACAAGACCAAGGTGTCGCGCGCTGTTGCTGAACTCGAACGGCGGCGCTGGCTCACGCGGACACCAGATGAGAATGATCGCCGGGTCGAGCATCTGGCGCTGACCAAGGCCGGCCTTGCCGCCTATCGCGAAATGGTGCCGCTGGCGAAGGCGTTCGAGCGGGAGTTGCTGGCGAAACTGAGCGTCAGCGAACGCGAAGCGATCGCGAACGGACTGGCGGCGCTGCAGGCTGCGTTGGGCAAAGGCTAGGTCGGGAACAGAAATGCCGACATATTAGCGGGACAGCGCAACGCCTCTTATTAGGCGCCTACCAGTCCATCACCACCTTGCCGGAACTGCCGCTGCGCATCGCATCGAAGCCGGCCTGGAAATCGTCGATGCCGATCCGGTGCGTGATAAGCCCGGAAACATCGAGCGGCCCCTGCACCAGCGCGATCATCTTGTACCAGGTCTCGAACATCTCACGGCCGTAGATGCCCTTGAGATGCAGCATCTTGAAGATGACCTTGTTCCAGTCGATCTCGAAGCCGGTCGGCGCGATACCCAGAATGGCGATCTTGCCGCCATTGTTCATGGTGTCGATCATGTCGCGGAAGGCAGGTGCAGCGCCCGACATTTCAAGGCCGACATCAAAGCCTTCGGTCATGCCGAGCGCTGGCATGATTTCGCGCAGCTTTTCCTTGGAGGCGTCGACGACATGCTGGACGCCGAGCTTTTTCGCCAGCGCCAGCCGCACCGGGTTGATGTCGGTGATGACCACTTTTCGCGCGCCGACGCATTGCGCGACGAGCGCGCCCATGATGCCGATCGGCCCGGCACCGGTGACCAGCACATCCTCGCCGACCAGATCGAAGGACAATGCGGTGTGAACCGCATTGCCCAAGGGATCGAAAATCGCGGCGATTTCGTCCGGCACATCGTCGGGGATCGGCACAACATTATGTTGCGGGATCGCCAGATACTCGCCGAAAGCGCCGGGACGGTTGACGCCGACGCCGAGGGTGTTGCGGCACAGATGCCCCCTGCCCGCACGGCAGTTGCGGCAATGACCGCAGACGATGTGGCCTTCGCCCGACACGCGCTGGCCGACCTTGTATTCGGTGACCGCGGCGCCGAAATCGGCAACGGTTCCGACAAATTCGTGGCCGGTGACCATTGGCACCGGCACCGTCTTTTGCGCCCACTGGTCCCAATTGTAGATATGGACGTCAGTGCCGCAGATTGCCGTCTTCTTGATCTTGATCAGCACGTCGTTGGGGCCGATTTCCGGCACCGGCACCTCTTCCATCCAGATGCCCGGTTCGGCCTTGGCCTTCACCAGCGCCTTCATCATGTTCGACATGCGTTTGTCCCTTGAATCTCTTGATCCGGAGTCGCTTTTCGATTCCGGCCTTTCAGGAAATGACCCCGAGTTCGCGCCCGACGGCGGCAAACGCTTCCACCGCGCGGTCGATGTCGGCGCTGGAATGCGCCGCCGACATCTGGGTGCGGATGCGCGCCTGGCCCTTCGGCACCACCGGGAAAGAAAAGCCGATGACGTAGATGCCGCGCTTCAGCATGCGCGCGGCCATCTCCTGCGCCAGGCTGGCATCGCCCAGCATCACCGGAATGATCGGATGGTCGGCGCCGGCCAGCGTGAAGCCGAGCTTGCCCATCTGCGACCGGAACCGCGCCGCATTGGCATAGAGGCGCTCGCGCAAGGCGTCGCCATTGCGGATCAGTTCGAACACCTTGATCGAAGCGCCGGCAATCGCCGGCATGAGCGTGTTGGAGAAGAGATAGGGTCGTGAGCGCTGGCGCAGCCAGTCGACCACTTGGCTCTTGCCCGAGGTGTAACCGCCGGAGGCGCCGCCGAGCGCCTTGCCGAGCGTCCCGGTGATGATGTCGACCCTGCCCTCGACGCCGCAATGCTCGGCCGAGCCGCGGCCGTTCCGGCCGACGAAGCCGACCGCATGGCTGTCGTCAACCATCACCATGGCGTCGTACTTCTCAGCGAGGTCGCAGACACCCCGAAGGTTAGCGATGATGCCATCCATCGAAAACACGCCATCGGTGGCGATCAGCCGGAAGCGACAGTCCTTGGCTTCCTTCAGGCGCGCCTCGAGATCGGCCATGTCGTTGTTGGCGTAGCGGAAGCGTTTGGCCTTCGACAGCCGCACGCCGTCGATGATCGAGGCGTGGTTCAGCGCATCGGAAATGATCGCGTCGTCCTCACCGAGCAACGTTTCGAACAGGCCGCCATTGGCGTCGAAGCAAGAGCCGTAGAGGATGGTGTCTTCCAGGCCGAGGAAGGATGAAATCGTCGCCTCGAGCTGCTTGTGCTCCTCCTGCGTGCCGCAGATGAAACGCACCGATGCCATGCCGTAGCCATAGCGGTCGAGCGCCTGGCTGGCCGCCGCCCGCAGGTCGGCGCTGTCGGCGAGGCCGAGATAGTTGTTGGCGCAGAAATTGAGCACCTTCTGCCCGCCGACCTCGATCTCGGCTGACTGGGTCGAAGAGATCACCCGTTCGGATTTGTAGAGGCCTGCCGATTTGAGCCCCGCGAGCTCGCTGTCGATGTGGGAGAGGAATGCTGCGGTCATGATCTAGCCTCGTTTGACGTGGGCCGACTGTCGTCTCGTCCGCGCGAAAAATCCATCGCAAAAACGACCGGATCGGTGGCAAGCGGCCCGATGTGGCCCGATGTGGATTGTCATACGGCCGCAGAAGCGGGGCCACGACAAATGCGGCAGGCCAACGACCGCTCAAATGTCGGTACAGCGCTAAACGAGCCGATAACCATTTCGCGATCTTTCCACGGCTCCCCCTTGCCGGCCGGCTGTCGATTTCCAGTCCTGTTAACGTTTGCAGTTCAATGGTGCTCATACAGGAATCCGTTGGCGAGAGGGCCGCCCCCGAAAATGTCGCAGCAGCCGGTGCAAACCGTTTCAGGCAAGCTCATATTGCTGATCAAGGCTGGCTATTGGCTGGCCCTGCTAATTATTGCGGCCATGGTGATAGCCTCCTTCATCCTGCTGCAGCAGATGATGGCAACCCAACAGCACAACCACACCTTGCTCGACATTGTCAGCACGCAAAAGACGCTGTCGCAGCGCATCGTCTTCCTTGCCAGTGCAACGGTTGCTGGTTCGCGCGACAAGCAGCCGGCGCTGGTCAGCGCGCTCAAGCAGGCAACGGCGGAGTTCGAGACGAACTACGATCTGCTGCTCGAGCAGACGGGAGCCGATCCGCAATCGCCGGCCAAGCTCGACTCGAAGTCGATCGAAAGTGTCCTTTTCGCCAAGCCTTTTCACCTCGATTATTTCTCGGTCGGGCTAATCGCCAATGGCGACCGCCTGATCTCGGCCTATGAATCGCGATTCACAGGCAATGGCGGCTACAAAGGTGGCGACGAGCGCGTTAATCTCGATGCCTCTGTCGCCAATGCGACCTTGTCGGGCTATGCCGCGCTTGGCCAGCGCATCAGCGCCGATGCCGACGAGCGCTCCGAGAAGCTGCTCGCCCTGCACCGCACATTGTTCTACGCCACCCTCGGCGTCATCATACTGGTGGCGCTCTTCATTTTCAGGCCGATGTCGAACGCCATCCTGCGCAAGACGCATGAACTGATCGACGCGCGCAATTCCATGGCCTTCATCGCGGTGCATGACGGCCTCACCGGCCTGCACAACCGCACGTTCCTGACCGACCATTTCGACACGCTGATCAAGGGCACGCACCGGCGCCGCGAGCGCCTTGCCGTCGTCCAGCTCGACCTCGACCGGTTCAAGCAGATCAACGATACGCTCGGCCACGCCGCCGGCGACTATGTGCTGGTCGTCACGGCGCAGCGCATGCGCGATTCCTGCCGGGCGTCAGATCTGTGCGTGCGGCTGGGCGGCGACGAGTTCGTCATGATCCTCGGCGGTGCCGGCGGCACCGAAGACATCAACATGCTGGCGCGGCGCATCCTGGCGCACATCAACGAGCCGATCGTCTTCCAGGGCACGACCATTCTACCAGGCGCCAGCGCCGGCATCGCCGTCTATCCGATCGACGCCGACAATGCGCAGGATCTGCTGGTGCACGCCGATCTGGCGCTCTACTCCGCCAAGAAGCTGGGCGGCAGCAACTTCTCCTTCTTCTCCGAAGAGTTGCGCCGCGAACTCGACTATCGCAAGCAACTCGAGCACGACATCAAGGTCGCCATCGCGGAGCGGGCCTTCCAGGTCTATTTCCAGCCGCAGGTTTCGCTGACCAACGGCACGATCAGCGGCATCGAGGCGCTGGTGCGCTGGAACCATGCCGAGCGCGGCATGATCCCGCCCGGCGAATTCATTCCGGTCGCCGAGAAATGCGGCTTCATGCCCGAGATCGGCCGCATCGTCATCACCAAGGCGATCAACGAGGCGGCCGAATGGAACCGCGCCGGGATTGCCTTCGGGCGGCTTGCCGTCAATGTTTCCGGCACCGAATTGCGCGAACACGATTTCGATGCGTTTTTGTTTGAGACGCTGGAAAAGGCCGGGTTGCCGCCGCAGAAACTGTCGCTGGAAATCGTCGAATCCGTCATTCTCGACGACGAGAAGACGGGCATAGCCGCCAAGCTGCGCCACATCAGGGCGGCCGGCGTTCATCTCGAACTCGACGATTTCGGCACCGGCTATGCCTCGCTCAGCCATGTCAACCCGAACGAGATCGACCGGCTGAAGATCGACCGCCGCTTCGTCCAGAACATCCATGAGAATGGCGACAATTCGAAGATCGTGCGCGCCATCACCGAGCTGGCGCGTGGCCTTGGCATCTCGATCGTTGCCGAAGGCGCTGAAACCGAGGCCGAGCTCGAGTCGCTGATGGCGATCGGCTGCGACCAGGTGCAGGGTTATTCCATCGCCTTCCCGATGCCGCACGACAAGGCGCTGGAATGGCTGACCGCCCGCATGCCGAAGAAAGCCAAGCTGACAGTGCTGCAGGGAAGCCTGGCGTAGGCTTGCCTTTTTGTTTGTGCATGTCGTTGTCCAAAATCGCTGCGCACTTTTGGGCGACATGCACCGGCTCGCCTTGACAAGCCGTTGTGGGCATGGCCGCCTGTCATGATTGCAACCGGATATTGCGGGTGATGACACCGTTTCGGTTTGTCCTGGCGGCACTGTTGATTTTTGCGGTCCCCGCCCATGGCGCCGATCGCACCATCTATC
>NZ_RZQG01001769.1:0-477 GCF_003998635.1 Mesorhizobium sp. M7D.F.Ca.US.004.03.1.1 | reverse complement strand
TGTTGGGATCGGTCTCCAGCAGCAGGCCTTCGCTGATCCAGATCGGAACGACGCTTGCCGAAGGCACGACGATGTCGAAACCGGCGCCGCCCTGGCGGATCTTGGCAAGTGCAGTGTCGTTGGAATCGAAGTCGGTGACGGTGACCTTGACCTTGTAGGTCTCCTCGAACTTCTTGATCAGGTCGGGGCTGGTGTAGTTGCCCCAATTGTAGATGTTGAGCTCGCCCTCGGCACGGGCCACGCCCGTGACAGTCAGCAACGACAGCCCGATGGCCGTCGCGGTCAGTTTCCAGTTCATGCTCCATGCTCCCATTGTTGGGACCGGCGGCGTTACGGCCTCAGGTCCGTTTCCGGCTGACGAAAAAGAAAGCGGTGACGATGCCGATCGACAGCACCAGGAAGGCTGTCGAGATTGCATTGATCTCGGGTGTGACGCCGCGGCGGATCTGGCCGAGCATGTAGGTGGGCAGCGTGTCC
>NZ_RZQG01001768.1:0-477 GCF_003998635.1 Mesorhizobium sp. M7D.F.Ca.US.004.03.1.1 | reverse complement strand
CGCTCCGCCATGCTGAAATACGAAGCCGCGGTCTCAGTGCTGCCCGACGATGGCCAGCTCTGGCTCAACCTGGCGCGTGAAACGCTGGCCGTGCAGCCCGCCGCCAACACCTCCGACGCCTCCACTTTGCCGGCAAACGGCACTTCGGCTGCTTTCAACGCCTACAAGCTGTTGCGCACCACCAAGACGCGCGCCGACGTGCTGGCGCTGCTCGGCAACGGCCTCGACAAGCGCGATCTCTACCGGCCGGCGCTGCAGGCCTATGAAGCCAGCCTTGCCCTGAACCCTTCACCGGCGGTCCAGGCCGACTATGCCGATCTGAAGGCGCGCAAGGGTTTCCGCGTCATCGACCACACCGTCGATGCCGACACCAGCGCGCCGCGCATCTGCGCGCAATTCTCCGAGGATCTGGTCAAGACCGGCGTCGACTACGCGCAGTTCGTCACCGTCGACAACGCGCCGCCCAAGGGCGTCGAG
>NZ_RZQG01001767.1:0-478 GCF_003998635.1 Mesorhizobium sp. M7D.F.Ca.US.004.03.1.1 | reverse complement strand
GCGCAAGACACACGCTTGGCCTTACAGTGACGGCAGATGGTCTGCTCCAACCGCCTCGATAAACGCGCCATCACGCACCAACTTGGTGGCGATATCAAGATCAGGCTTCAGTCGGCGATCCTCCTCCAAGAACGAGACATGCGAGCGTAGCAAATCCTTGGCCGCCTGGACCAAAGGTGAACATTTATGCGGCGCCTGAAAGTCGCAGGCTTGTGCGGCCAGCAAGAATTCGATGCCGACGACTGCCTGAATGTTCTCGGCCATAGCTGTTAGGCGGCGTGCCGTGTGAGTCGCCATCGAGACATGATCTTCCTGGTTCCCCGATGTCGGAATGGTGTCGATGACGCCTGGCGCGGCCTTCTGCTTGGTCTCAGAAACAAGCGCGGCGGCTGTAATCTGCAACATCATAAGGCCCGAATTCAATCCTGGCCTGCGGGTCAGAAATGCAGGCATTTCGGATATGGAGGCGTCCAGCAGC
>NZ_RZQG01001766.1:0-479 GCF_003998635.1 Mesorhizobium sp. M7D.F.Ca.US.004.03.1.1 | reverse complement strand
GGTCAGAACGACGCCATCATGGTCAACAACGCCGACTGGCTGATGGAGATCAACTACGTCAATTTCCTGCGCGACGTCGGCCGTCACTTTTCCGTCAACCGCATGCTGGCCTTCGATTCCGTCAAGCTCCGGCTCGATCGCGAGCAGTCGCTGTCGTTCCTCGAATTCAACTACATGATCTTGCAGGCCTATGATTTCGTCGAGCTTTACAAGCGTCTCGGCTGCCGCCTGCAGATGGGCGGTTCCGACCAGTGGGGCAACATCATCAACGGCATCGATCTCGGCCGCCGCATGGAGGACGCGCAGCTTTATGCGCTGACCACGCCGCTGCTCACCACCTCGTCAGGCGCCAAGATGGGCAAGTCTGCCTCTGGCGCGGTCTGGCTCGATGCGGAGATGCTGAGCCCCTACGAATTCTGGCAGTACTGGCGCAACACCGAGGATGCCGACGTTGGCCGCTTCCTGAAACTCTACACGAC
>NZ_RZQG01001765.1:0-481 GCF_003998635.1 Mesorhizobium sp. M7D.F.Ca.US.004.03.1.1 | reverse complement strand
GTCTGGCGCGAAAAAGACGCAGCGACAGCTGCAGAGAATAGGCGGCGTGGCGCAGGGAAGGCGGCTATGAAACGTGCTCAAAGAAGCGGGCGTGGAACTGCAGCTTCAGCTGGCCATGGCCCCGATGAGAACTCGCACTCCAGTTTGCGCGGCTGGGAAGATTTTGAGAAGGACGGACTCCTGCGCTGATAGGCCTGTCCCACAAGCAGTTTAGGACGCTTGCCTGCGCCGTGCGAGATGCGCAAGGAGGGCCGGCAAACGCATCGCATTCAGGACCCGCTTCGCAGGGACACCGCCCTTGCGCGCCATCTCGACACCCCAATGCACGTGGTCGAGCTCGCGGATTGAATGAGCGTCCGGATTGATGCTGAAGATGCAGCCCTGATCGAGTGCCTTTTGATGCCAGCGCCAGTCGAGATCGAGTCGCCACGGATGAGCGTTGATTTCGACAGCGACGCCGTGTTTCGCACACGCTTTGAGG
>NZ_RZQG01001764.1:0-481 GCF_003998635.1 Mesorhizobium sp. M7D.F.Ca.US.004.03.1.1 | reverse complement strand
CGCTTGATCCAAACACCAACTCGACGAGCTTCGAGCTGCCGCTCACACGTGCCGACATCGCCGATTTCCTCGGCCTGACGATCGAAACGGTGAGCCGCCAGTTGACCCGGCTGCGGACGGATAACGTGATCCGGATCGACAACAACCGCCATGTGACCGTGGACAGCCTTGCCCGGTTGGCGAGCCGCTCCGGCGTCTAGTCCCGGTCGACGATCCCGATCATCGGCAGGACATGCTCGCGTTCAAACGCGATGTGCCGGCGCAAGTTCTCGAACAGGCCGCGCAACATGAAACCGATGGCTTCGGGGTTCTCGACCGTCTCGCCATGACCGATGGCCAGCAGAATTTCGGTCACCTCACCGGCAAAGCATTCGTCTTCCACATGTTCGGCCCGCAATCGCCGGGTTGAGGCAAGGTTCGCATTGCTGCCGACCACGGCGTCCTCGAAAGCAGGGAAGATCACCGCCTCTTCGTATTGATG
>NZ_RZQG01001763.1:0-481 GCF_003998635.1 Mesorhizobium sp. M7D.F.Ca.US.004.03.1.1 | reverse complement strand
GGCCCTGCCCTGTCTCAGAGTTATCGCCGTCCATGGCGTGGGCTACGATCCGGTCGACGTTGAAGCCGCAACACGTTCGGGCATTGCAATCACCAACACACCAGGGGCCAATGAAAGGTCGGTCGCGGAGCAGGCGATAGCCCTGTTGTTCGCGCTTGCTAAGCAGGTTGTTGGCGCCGATGCTGCCGTTCGCGCCGGGGACTTCGGTTTTAAGTATTCCGCCGACCTGGTGGAGCTTGCGGGTTTGACGATGGGGCTTGCCGGCTTCGGTCCAATCGGGCAACAGACCGCCGCACTCGGTCGAGCGCTTGGAATGCGCGTGGTCGCGTGCTCCCGATATCAGCCGGATGCCGTGTTCGAGCGTCTAGGGGTAGACAGGCTACCTACACTGGAGGCGGTTCTGCGAGCCAGCGATGCCGTGTCGCTCCACATGCCGGCCAACGACGCCACCCGCAATGCTATCGGTCGCACGCAGCTAGCT
>NZ_RZQG01001762.1:0-484 GCF_003998635.1 Mesorhizobium sp. M7D.F.Ca.US.004.03.1.1 | reverse complement strand
CGCTTGGGCTCGTCGCAGGCTATTTCGGCGGTTGGGCCGACCGCGTCATCTCGCGCATCGTCGATGTCTGGATGGCGTTTCCGCCAGTGCTGTTCGCCATCCTTTTGGTTGCCGTGCTCGGCACGGGCTTAAGCTCCGTCATCCTCGCTATCGCCATCATCGACTGGACGCGTTTTTGCCGGGTGATCCGCGCCGAGACGATGGGCCAATCGCGCATGGACTATGTCGAGAACGCCCGCATCGCCGGCTATGGCCGCATCGGCATCATGCTGCGCGAAGTGCTGCCCAATGTGGTGCCGTCGATCGTGGCGCTGCTGTCGCTGGAAATGGGCATCGCCGTCATGGTCGAGGCGATCCTGTCCTTCGTCAATCTGTCGATCTCGACCGACGATCCGACCTGGGGCGGCATCATCGCCGAGGGCCGGCTCTCGATCCATCAGGCGTGGTGGGTGCTGGTGTTCCCGCTGGTCACGCTGATCCTGAC
>NZ_RZQG01001761.1:0-484 GCF_003998635.1 Mesorhizobium sp. M7D.F.Ca.US.004.03.1.1 | reverse complement strand
GGTACAGCCATGACGGCGAGCGAACTCGAGACCTATCTCTCCGCCTATCCGCTTGGCGAAGGGGGGCCGGCGCCCGTTGCGAACGCCTGCCTCTATCTGCTTGGTGATGGAGGAGACTGGATCAGCGGTGCTATTCTAAATGTCAGTGGCGGCCGGTACAGAGGCTGAATGCGGTTTAGCCGAAATCTATAACTCACAGACATCCTCTATCAATTCTGATTTTTCTGAAAATTTTCAATAAAATGCCTTGCAACATTCGATAACGGACGATGTTCTGGTGTAACGATAAAGACTGTCAATTTTATATGCGGGACAAACCTAACTATCTTAAAATCTTTTCTATTTAATGACGCACCTGTAAATTGATCTACAATTGCTACAGCGCCTATATTCTTTGCGATGGCGCAAGCCGTATTTGCATAAGTCGCTTCAATGCTCCAAACATACTCGACATTCGCTGACGCAAATGCGTGCGCTATCAGGC
>NZ_RZQG01001760.1:0-485 GCF_003998635.1 Mesorhizobium sp. M7D.F.Ca.US.004.03.1.1 | reverse complement strand
GGGATGTAGACCAGCTGTTCGACAACCGGCCGCCACGATCCGATATCTGCCAAGCCCGCCTCGGCGCCAACCCGATCCGAGGCGGCGATGACCACGACATCGTATCGTTTGTTGGGGTTCGCTCCCGCCTCGTGAACCGTTGCGGGATCAATGATGTCCCCGATGAGGCCGGCGGCGTTCATGCCCCTCGCGAGCATTGGCGTCCATCTATTCTCTGGGCCGACTACGCCCGCACAGCGTTTGGCTACCATGGAAAGTCACCGCCTTCGTAACTGATCAGACGACCTGTGTCAGCGAAGGAGAGCCTATTGACTACGCTAAGCAAGCCGGCCACGCTGACAGCCGGGTCCATTCCTTGCATTTCGGAAAGTTCTGTTCGCACGAGCCCAGGGCGCAGCAGGACGCAGCTAATACCGTCCTTGCGCCAGTCAACGGAAAGTGTGCGCCATAGCGCGTTGAGACCCGTCTTGGACGCGCGGTAGATG
>NZ_RZQG01000175.1:0-8488 GCF_003998635.1 Mesorhizobium sp. M7D.F.Ca.US.004.03.1.1 | reverse complement strand
TGGGCGGCATTTGCGGGCTCGGCACCAGCGCGCCTGCGATCTGGAACGAGATGCGCGCCGGCCGCTCGGCCATCGGCCAGATCACAAGTCCGCAGCTGCATGACCTGAAGGTCAAGGTCGGCTGCGAAATCAAGACACTTCCCGATCACGGCATCGACCGCAAGCAGACCGTGTCGATGGACCGCTTCAGCCTGTTGGCGACGATCGCAGCCAGGGAAGCCATGCAGCAGTCCGGCCTGGTTTCGAATGAGGCCACCACCTATCGGATGGGCACCGTCGTTGGTGTCGGCGTCTGCGGCTGGGAGGCGATCGAAGAAAGCTATCGGGCTATCCTGATCGAGGGCAAGAATCGCGCCGGCATCTTCACCGTGCCAAAGGTGATGCCAAGTGCGGCCTCCGGCCACGTCAGCATGAATCTCGGCCTGCGCGGCCCGGTCTTCGGCGTCACCTCGGCCTGCTCGTCGTCCAACCACGCCATCACCTCGGCCGTCGACCAGATCAGGCTCGGCCGTGCCGACGTCATGGTCGCCGGCGGCACCGATGCGCCACTGGTCTGGGGTATCCTGAAGGGCTGGGAAGCCTTGCGCGTGCTGGCGCCCGACACCTGCCGGCCATTTTCGGCCGATCGCCAGGGCCTGTCGCTCGGCGAGGGCGCCGGCATGGCGGTGCTGGAGACCTATGAGCACGCCATGGCGCGCGGCGCCACCATCCTTGCCGAAATTGCCGGCGCCGGCCTCTCCGCCGACGCGTCCGACATCGTCGCGCCGACCATCGACGGACCAACGGCCGCCATGCGCGCCTGCCTGGCCGACGCCGGGTTCAATCCCGAGGATGTCGACTATCTCAATGCCCACGGCACCGGCACCAAGGCCAACGACCAGATCGAGACGGCGGCGATCAAGCGCGTCTTCGGCGACCATGCCTACAAGCTTTCCGTGTCGTCGACCAAGTCGATGCACGCCCATTGCCTCGGCGCATCGGGTGCATTGGAGATGATCGCCTGCGTGAATGCGATCCGCGAAGGCATCGTGCCGCCGACCGCCAATTTTCGCGAGGCCGATCCCGATTGCGACCTCGACGTCACGCCGAATGTGGCGCGCGAGCGCAAGGTGCGCACCGCGATCAGCAACGGCTTCGCTTTCGGCGGCACCAATGCGGTGCTGGCCTTCAAGGCTGTCTGATCCCAGGCGATCCTGACCGGACCCGTGGTTACATCTGCCTGATATTGCGGCTAGTTGAACGAGGCGTAACGGTCGCGTGCAGAACGTCCGCCAAGCGACCTTGCAGGACGATCAAATTAGTTCTGTGCAAGAGCCGACTGAAAGTCCTTGGTGTTATTCCGATTGGGATAGGGCTGGTCCGGCACTGGCACGCCAAGATGCAGGCAGAGCGGCTCCCATCCGTCTCCCAGATTGTGGACCAGCAGCCGACCTGACGGCACTGTCGCAACGACCGCCCTTACATTGGCTTCGTAGACGGCCATGGCATTGGCGCGATCGTGCGGCCGGCTGTCGAAGACCTGCCTGGAGATCAAGGCAAGACCCAGCGATTCCTGATCCGTGCTCTGGCTGATACCTGCCAGGATCGTTTTCTCAAAGCTTGTCCACCAGCTTTCCGGCGATCGGTATGTCAGGATGACCCGTGCGTCGGGATAGAACTCAATCAGGTCACGCCAATAGTACGCCGAGGGCCAGTCGATGCAGGACGCGTAGCCCGCAAACAGCTGGTTCCAGTCTGGTGCCGCGCCCTTCGCCAGCGCACGCCAAAGCCGCTTCTGGTCGTCATTGGCCATGACTTCGAACATGTGGTGACAGGGACCGAAGCCAAGGATCGTCAGCGCCTCGCGCATCGAGTCCGTTCCTGTCCGGCCAAAGCCCGTTCCGATTACCCTTATCACCATTGTCCCTCCTGGCTCAGGCCCACAGCCGTCACGTCAATCGCTTGCGAGCACCACCCGCAGGCGGTTTCCCTCGGGATCGGAGAGGTCCAGCGCCCCGTTCATTTGCAGCGAGGGCATGTGCGCATCGTCGAGACGTCGCGCGATGGCCGAGAGGTCTTCCTGGGTAGGAAGCACGATGGTAAAATGCTCGAGACCTGCCGCGCCGAGCGGTGGCTCTTTCAACTCGTCGCGAGCCCAGATGTTGAATGCCACCATGTGCGGGCGTTCCCCGGTGCCGCAGTCGAACAGGCCAAACGTTGCAGACTGGATATGTGGCTTGAAGCCAAGCACGCCGAGGTAGAACGCCATCAACGTTTCGGGCGACCGCGCACGCATATGAATGTGGCCGATGAAGCTGTCCGCCGCCAGCGGAACCTTGACACGGTCCGCCGTGCCAAGCTCCTGCAGCAATCGATCGATATCCAGAGGTTCGAGGCCGGAATGCCTTGTGCCGTCCTTGGCGACAAGCGAAACACCGCCGCCAGCCGTCTCTTCCCTGGAGGCGAGGCGCCCGGGCGTGTCGAAGCAGATCTCGATCCCGTTGCCTGATGGATCGGAAACGTAAAGGGATTCCGAGATCAGATGATCCTGGGCGCCGTGCCTCAGGCCTGAGGCACGCAGCCGGGCTGCGACCCGGGCCAATTCCTTGCGTGTCGTGACATGAATGGCGACATGAAACAGATCGCGGGACTTTGGCGGCAGGACGGTTGTTGCTCCAGCGTGCAACACGATAAGGGTCTTGCCGTCGACGCCGAGTTCGACGATCCCGCTGTCCCTGGTCAGCGTCGAGAGGCCGACGACGTCACGCCAGACCGGCAAAGCGGCTGGAATGTCGACGACGCGCAGATGGACCGGCCCGAGACGGGTGGCGTTGGCCAGAGTTTCTTGCCTCGTCATCGGCCGTTGCCTCCCTGCGGCGCTGGAACATTAGCCGCGAAAGATATGCCTGTCTTGCGCATAATTCGGGTCGACCTCGCCAGGGGTAGCCGGCCGTTGCCGCCCCTGTTGTCACTTGGATGTCCGGCGGGCAATCCATGACATGGTGGACCCGTCCGTGGGTAGTTTGACGCGCCGACTGCCGCCGCGTTGATGGCCATCGCGAGAGGCGTGCTGCCATACCCACAAATTCCTGCGACTGTCCGTGCACGGCGAAACTGCTGCTGACATATTGATCAGGATCGGCCGCGCCCCTAATTCTGCGTGGACCCGCCAAAACCGCGCCGCTCGACGCCAAATCCCCATTCAGGAGTTTTCCATGGCTGACCTGTCCGCCTTTCCGATTGCAACACGCTGGCCGGCCAGGCATCCCGACCAGCTCCAGCTCTATTCCGCGACAACGCCGAACGGCGTGAAGATATCGATTGCCCTGGAAGAGCTCGGCCTGCCCTACGAGCCGCATTGGGTCAACATCGGCCAGAACGAAAGCTGGACGCCGGAATTCCTGTCGCTCAATCCCAACGGCAAGATACCGGCGATCATCGATCCGAACGGTCCCGACGGCAAGCCGATCGGCCTGTTCGAATCCGGCGCCATCCTGCTCTACCTCGCCGAAAAGACCGGCCTGCTCATGCCCGTCGACGCCGCGCGCCGCTACGAGACCATCCAGTGGGTGTTCTTCCAGATGGCCTCAGTCGGGCCGATGTTCGGCCAGGTCGGTTTCTTCCACAAATTCGCCGGCCGCGAGATCGCCGACAAGCGCCCGCTGGAGCGCTATCGCGATGAATCAAAGCGACTGCTCGGTGTGCTCGACATCAGGCTGAAGGGGCGCAAGTGGATCATGGGCAATGACTACACCATCGCCGATATCTCGCTGCTCGGCTGGGTGCGCAACCTGATCGGCTTCTACGAAGCGCGCGAACTCGTCGGCTTCGACGATTTCACCAATGTGGGAACATGGCTGGAACGCGGTCTGGCGCGGCCAGCGGTGCAGAAGGGCCTGACCATACCCGCCAAAGCCTGACGCAAGTCAGCTAGGCCTTGGAGAAGGCTACTTTGCCTTCGCCTTGGCTTTCGAGCCGCCCTTGCCGACCATGGAGGCTGCAAACGATGCGGTGCCCCTGGCGGCGATGACGACCGCGCCCGCCGCTACATTGGCCGCAGCCTTGACCGTGCGCATGGCGCTGCCCGAGATCGAGGCGTCAGCGCTAGCAGCCTTTTTGGGCTTTGCGGCTTTCGGCGCGGCTTTTGCTGCTGTCGGCACCACTTTCTTCGGCGCCGCCTTGCCAAAGGCCGGCTTGGCGTCCTTCGAACGGGCGGTGATCGCCGGGCCGGCGCCTGCCTTGGATTGGGTTGCCTTGCCCTTGGCGGGCGCGGGCTTTCTTGCCTTCTGTGCCATCGCACGGACTCCCTCTTTTGGCAGA
This sequence comes from Mesorhizobium sp. M7D.F.Ca.US.004.03.1.1, assembly GCF_003998635.1. NCBI lineage: Bacteria > Pseudomonadati > Pseudomonadota > Alphaproteobacteria > Hyphomicrobiales > Phyllobacteriaceae > Mesorhizobium > Mesorhizobium sp. M7D.F.Ca.US.004.03.1.1. The sequence continues at coordinate 4,189 of NZ_RZQG01000175.1, read as the reverse complement.
ATTGCCTTGTCGGCGATAACGGCCTGAAAGTCTTAAGGTTCCCCTTGCGCAATCCGTAGAATCAAGCGGAAAGGCCGATCACCAGATCGGCGGCACTGCGGCGGGCGAGCACGCGCTCGATGTTGGGCATGTCGTTGGAAGCGATCCAGGCGCGCGCATCCGCATCGGAGCGGCCGTGCCCGTGCCAGCGCTCAAGCAGGCGGCGCTCGAGCTCGTTGCGCGGCACGTCGACGAAGATCGAGAAATCGAACAGCGGCGCCAGCCGCGACCACGGCTCTTCGTCGAGCAACAGGTAGTTGCCCTCGACCAGGATGAATTTGGTCTCGGTGGCGACGATCGAGGCGGCGGCGCGCGACAGCTCCATGTTGCGGTCGAAGACCGGGATGGCGATGTCGGGTTCGCCGGCCCGGATACGTTTCAGCAGGGCCTCAAAACCGGCAAAGTCGAAGGTTTCCGGCGCGCCCTTGCGCGCGCGCAGGCCGCGCCGCTCGAGCACGGCGTCGTCATAGTGGAAGCCGTCCATCGGCACGACTTCAGAAGCACCTTCGGGCAGCAGGTCATGCAGCCGCGCCGACAGCGTCGACTTGCCGGAGCCTGGCGGCCCGGCAATGGCGACGATGAAGCGGTTTGCCTTGCCGGCACGCTTGAAGATGGTGGCGGCGAGATGGGCGATTTCGGACATGACAGCCTCGCTGGCAGGAGCTTCAGATCCACCATGTTCCGCATGATGATTTCGGCCACATCTTGGCGGCAGTTCGTGGAAATTTCAAACCCTGCGCTCGCGCAATCCCATCAGGCGGCCGCGGGCTGGCCGATGCGCAGGAAATCGCTGTCGAAGGGAACCTCCCAGGACGAGCCGCCGGCTGCCAGCCGCATGCGGCCATCCGCCGTCGTGACCTCCTGCGGCGGCTCGCCGCCGGACAGCGGCATGGCGCCGATGACATGGCGAAAGGAAACGCTTTGGCCTTCGCCCAGCGCAAAGGCGGTCGCCACCCCTTCGCGCTTCAGCCAGTTGTCGCCGATCGAGGCGGCATGGCCGACGGCAGCGCGGCCGTCCTCGATGCCAAGCACGCCAAGGTGGCGGCCGCTCCAGGGTGCGTAGTCGCGCCCGCCATTGCTGAGCCACAGCATGGTGATCGGCAGCTCGGCGGGGTTCTTCAGCACCAGCACCAGGTCCTCTTCGGCCTGTCGCGCAAGCGCGGTCCAGCCCGGCCCGCCATGATCGGCCTCGACCAGGGTGATGAAATCCTCGCGGCGGTCGTCCATACGGTATTCCGTGAGATCAAGCGTGCCGCCGCCGGCGGCGGGAAAATGGCTGAGATCGGCGGAGCGTGCCGGATAGGCGAGCATGAAGCGGCCGCGTGCGGGATCCGGCTCCAGCGGATCGTCCAGCGTCGCGGCAAACCGCTTTGGCGAAAAGGCCAGCCTGCCGCCGCCGGTCATCGACGTCATCGGGTGATGCGCGACCGAAATGGCGCCATGGCCGCCGCAAAACTCATGCTCCTGGTAGAGGAAGGGATGGTCGTCGCGCAGCGTCAGGATCTTGTCGACGCTCGCGCCCATCACCTTGTGCCGCAGGCGGTAGACCGCGCGCCAGCCATCGCCTGTCGCAGCGCTCTCGACGACATCCCAGGTGCTGTTGGCCGGCCAGCCATGCAGCGGCGCTTCCTCGACATCGCTGCGTGAAAACGGCGCGCAGAGAAAATCGCCCGACAGCCGAACCGTGCCTTCCGGCAAATTGTCCGGCAGCGTCTCGTTCGCATCGACCCAGGGCGCGCGGTGCAGCGGCTTCAGCTGCCGCCCGCCACCGTCGACGACCATGTCGGCGATGTGGCCGACCGTGAGGTCGAGCGAAACCGAAATACCCCTGGCCTTGATCGTGCTGATGGTCATTGCGTTCTCACCGATTCTGCAGGCGCAAACAGAACCCGTTCGGCGGCGGTTACGCAAGCACTGCGGCAGGCATTTTGCATCAAGGGTTGCCTTCACCCTCCCCCTTGTGGGGCGAGGAACCCAAGCGAGGGCATGACATTCCTTTGTATGACCGGCATTAACCAAATGGACGCAACAGCCGCGTTACGTTAGCTTCGTCTCATCTCAGCAACAGCCGACCCCAGAACAGACCTGCCCTTGTCCAACCTGCGTCCCCTTCCGCTCATCCAGAGAGTTTTTGCGGCACTCGCCCTGCTGGTGCTGCTTGCCGGCTGCACCACCACGACGCCGCCCGACAGCGTGCTGGCTGTGCCGGCGCCGGCGCAGAAATATGCCGCCATCGTCGTCGACGCCAGGACCGGCAAGCAGCTGTTCGAGGTCAATTCGACGGCGCAGCGCTACCCGGCCTCGCTGACCAAGATGATGACGCTCTATCTGCTGTTCGAGGCGCTGGAGGCCGGTCGCGTCACCAAAGAGACGCAGATCCCGGTGTCGGACCATGCCGCCTCGCAGCCGCCGACCAAGATGCGCTTCCGGCGCGGCGAGAGTATCGACGTCGATTCGGCGATCCGCGCCATCGTCGTCAAATCGGCCAACGACGTGGCGGTGGCGGTCGGCGAATATCTCGGCGGCTCGGAGGATCAGTTCGCCGCCATGATGACATCCAAGGCGCGCCAGATCGGCATGACCAGCACCACCTTCCGCAACGCCTCGGGCCTGCCCGACGACAGCCAGATGACGACGGCGCGCGACATGGCGGTGCTCGGCATGGCGCTTCATCAGCGCTTTCCCCAGCAATTCCACTATTTCTCCGAAAGCGACTTCATGTTCCGCGGCAGGCTTGTGCGCGGCCACAACGACATGCTCGGCCGCGTGCGCGGCGTCGACGGCATCAAGACCGGCTACATCAGGGCGTCGGGCTTCAACATCGTCACCTCCTACAATGCCGACGGCCGCAACCTGATCGTCGTGGTGATGGGCGCCGACTCAGCCCGCCAGCGCAACGACCATGTCGAAGCGCTGATCCAGCGGAGTTTGTCGCCGACCATGGATGGCACCAAGACCAAGCTGATGTTCGCCGAGCAGTAGTGAGGAAGCAGGGCGGTTCGCGCCTGGCTTGCCCCGGCTGCCAGGGCAATCGATTCAGATTTCGAACTCGCACCATCTCCCTTTTCGGGCGTTGATGCCGCCCCTCACCTGCCTGCCGGCATCCTCTCCCCGTATAGTGACGGGGAGAGGGGCGCTCTCGTCGCCGGTTTCGCCAATCATCAACGTTGCAAGAAGGACACCGTCGTTGCGGCCACCCCCCTTCTCCCCGTCACTATACGGGGAGAAGTGCCCGGCAGGGCGATGAGGGGCGGCGCCGACCTCGACAATTGCCCGATGACGGCAACTATGCTATAAACTTGCGTATGGTGCTGATTTGCGCCAGTGACCCGCCGCAAGGCGGGTTTTTTGTTGCCGGTGCCGTCCTTCCACAGACTCGGAGCAAGGAGCGAAGCAACGCAGCGCAGACCCCATGGTCTTCGCGACGGAGCGTCGCCCACGGATGACGACGATCTCCAATGCCTCACCGCGCCGTCGCCAGCCACATCGCCTCTCCGATCAAAACCACTTGTCCGGCATGCGAAATCCGTGTCCCGCGCTGGCTATGCGCCGCCACCTCTGCTTATCGTCCATCGCAGCACCACAGCAGGAGCCCGCACCATGAGCACCGTCCCGAAAACGCCCGAGCAGGCGGCAGAGAACGACAATGGCGGCGAATATTTCGAGGCGCCGATCATTGGCGAGCACGAGGCCGACCAGACCTCGGACGAGCAGCTCGAAACGCCCGATGTGCCCGACTCGGAACCATCCGCTCCAGGCGCATCACGCGGCAAGCCCAAGAAAAAACCGTCGGCGATATCGGGCCGCAAATTCCGCAAGCGCGATCTCGTGCGCATCGACACGCTGCGCCCGAGCCTCGCCGACCGCATCCACGCCGATCACCCGGACCTGCCGACCGGCGCCCGCATCAGCCGCGCCGAGCTCGGCCGCTACCGCATGCGCTACATGGAGGAGCTTCTGCAGCAGGAGCACGGCGAATTCTCCGAGCTCGACCGCCAGGTGGTCGAATCGATCGCCAGACAAGACACCATTTCCGAAAACTCAGAGGAGGAGTTTGAGGAACACCGGACCTTTGCCGACCGTGTCTCCGACAACATGGCGGCCTTCGGCGGCAGCTGGTGGTTCCTGATCTCGTTCGGCAGCGTGCTGC
>NZ_RZQG01001759.1:0-486 GCF_003998635.1 Mesorhizobium sp. M7D.F.Ca.US.004.03.1.1 | reverse complement strand
GCGGCGAGAAGTAGCAGTTTGCGGCGAGTGAAGCTCATTTGTGTTCCCTCTGTTGTTGATCGGGCGGGTTGCTCCCGCACGGTTTTTTGCCGCCCCGCTTCAGGCAGGGCGTCAATTCATGGCAGCGACCATGCGGTCGAGCGCGGTAGCTATGTCCTTGCGTTCACGGCACACGCACATGCGCAGGAAGGCCGTTGCCGAACTTCCGAAGAGATGGCCGGGCGCCAGGCCGACGCGCGCCGTCTCAAGGATTTTGGCGCAGGCAAGACGTGCGTCGCTTTCGCCTTCCATGGCAAAGAAGGCATACATGCCGCCGCGCGGTTTCGCAGGCAGGATGATGCCTGGAATCTCCGCCAGCCGGTCATAGGCAAGGTCGAGGCCGGTCCGGATACGTTGCCGGATCTCTTCGACCAGCGGCTCGCCCTGGCGGATGGCTGCAACCGCACCAGCCTGGATGGGGGCAGCGGTGCCGCTGTTGATATATTG
>NZ_RZQG01001758.1:0-488 GCF_003998635.1 Mesorhizobium sp. M7D.F.Ca.US.004.03.1.1 | reverse complement strand
GTGCAGGCGCAGGAAAAGAACTGGGCGCCTCTGATCGTCCGCCGTCAACAATGTATAATCATGCAATCCTGCCCGAGCGGTACGACCCAGAAATCTCGGCCATCTACGCGCTCAATGACATCGACATCCGCCCGAAATGGTCTGGAAGCTGCTCGTCGATGCTGAGAACTGGTCGCGTTATTTTTGCCGAAGATTAGGTTAAAATCCTAAGCGGCGCGCGAGAACTGGCGCTCGGGCGATACAGCCGGGTGACGGTCGGCCTTCCGATGAGCCTGTCGTGACGGAATACGTGCCTGAACGCAGGCTCGCCTGGGCGACGACCGTGGACGGTGACGAGACAGGTTCGAGCGCCTCCCACGGCTGGGTGATTACGCCCACGGCCGACGGCTGTCATGTGCTGACCGAGGAGACGCAGCAGGGCCCCTGGTTCCTTGAGGAGCTCGGTCGTAAGCATCCCGGCGCGCTCTACCGCTACACCAGTTATGGGG
>NZ_RZQG01001757.1:0-489 GCF_003998635.1 Mesorhizobium sp. M7D.F.Ca.US.004.03.1.1 | reverse complement strand
GCACAAGGGGAAGAAGCAGCCGATGGTGGACCAACCGCCGCGCTCTGCTTCTCAGAAAGGTGGAGTGCCTCCATGTCAGTTCTTGAAAAGCAGGAAGCGGCGGCGGATCAGCGTTCGCGCCGCTCCGGCGGGCGCGAAGCGCGCCGCGCCATGCGGGCAGCACCATTGGCCGACGACATCAAGCCGGTACGTGCCGGCCTCGAAGGCGGCAGCTACGGACCGCTGACCCGGAACGACCAGGAACGCATCCACGAAGCGGTGCTGACGCTGCTGGAAACGGTCGGCTTCGCCAACGCCATTCCCTCCTGCATCGAGGCCCTGACAGAGGCCGGCGCCAGCTATGGCGACGATGGCCGCATCCGGTTCCCGCGCGCACTCGTGCTCGACACGATCAGACGAGCGGCACGACATTTCACGTTGCACGGCCAGGACCCCAAGCACGACATGCTGATCAAGGGCAAGCGGGTGCATTACGGCACGGCGGGCGCC
>NZ_RZQG01001756.1:0-490 GCF_003998635.1 Mesorhizobium sp. M7D.F.Ca.US.004.03.1.1 | reverse complement strand
GGCTTCGACAGCACGCCATTGTGCATGACGGCGATCGCATCCGATATCTCGAACAGCTCGTCGAGATCCTGGCTGATCACCAGCACCGCCGATCCGCTGCGCGACAACTCGATCAGCGCCTGGCGGATGTGGGCGGCGGCGCCCGCATCGACACCCCAGGTCGGCTGGTTCACCACCAAGACACTTGGCCGGCGATCGAGTTCGCGGCCGACGATGAATTTCTGCAGATTGCCGCCCGAAAGGGCTGCTGCTTCAGGATCCGGCGCGCTCTTGCGCACATCCATCGCCTCGATGATGCGTTGGGCGGCGGCGTAGATGGCGGCGCTCTTGACCATTCCCCCAGTGCCGACAAACGCCTTGCCGTCGGTTGCATGGCGCGACAGCAGCAGGTTCTCGGAAAGCTTCATGCGCGGCGCGGCACCGTGGCCGAGGCGTTCCTCTGGCACGAAGGCGGCACCCAGCAGGCGCCGTCCGGTGATGGTGAGGCCAC
>NZ_RZQG01001755.1:0-491 GCF_003998635.1 Mesorhizobium sp. M7D.F.Ca.US.004.03.1.1 | reverse complement strand
ACCTTCGTCAAGCTCATCCAGCGGCTCTATGACGTGAATGCGGGGGAAATCCTGGTCGACGGCCAGGACATCTCGCAGGTGGCGCAAGCGTCGCTGCGCGGGCAGATCGCCATCGTCCAGCAGGAGCCGATCCTGTTCCACCGGTCGCTGGCCGAAAACATCGCCTATAGCAGGCCGAGTGCCACGCAAGAGGAGATCGAGCATGCCGCAAAGCTGGCGAGCGCGCATGATTTCATCACCAACCTGCCGAAGGGCTACGGCACGCTGGTCGGCGAACGCGGCGTGAAACTGTCGGGCGGCGAGCGGCAGCGTGTGGCGATCGCGCGCGCGTTCCTTGCCGATGCGCGCATCCTGATCCTCGATGAGGCGACATCGAGCCTCGATTCGGAATCGGAGGTGCTGATCCAGCAGGCGATGGAGCGGCTGATGGTCGGCCGCACGACGCTGGTCATCGCGCACCGGCTATCGACGGTGCGGGCGCTCGACAGGCT
>NZ_RZQG01001754.1:0-491 GCF_003998635.1 Mesorhizobium sp. M7D.F.Ca.US.004.03.1.1 | reverse complement strand
TTGACCGGCAGCGGTTCGCGCGGCTGCGGCCGTGTCGGGATTTCCATCAGCAGCCCGCCGACCCCCATGCCGGCAATATCCCTGGCGGTCACGTCGAGGCCGGCGATCAGCCTGTCGAGCACCCAGTCGAAGCCGTTCTCCTTCGGGCTGCGGGCGCAACCCGGCGCACCGATGACGCGCTTGCCGTTGAGTGTACCCAGCACCAGCAGATTGCCGGGATCGACCGGCATGCCCGCGCGGACGACGGTACCGCCCGCCTTCTCGATCGCCGCCGGAACGACATCGGCGAAATCGCTCATCGCCGAGGCGCCGAAGATCACCACCATGTCATTGTCGCGCGCCAGGGAGACCGCGGCTTCCGCCACCGGCGCGATCTCATGCGGCGTGCGGCGCTCCGCCGTCAGCCTGCCGCCCGTACGCGCCAGCCGCGCTTCGGTGACGCGCAGCGTCTTGTCGAGCACGGAAGGCTTGATACCGGGCAGAACCTGTCT
>NZ_RZQG01001753.1:0-491 GCF_003998635.1 Mesorhizobium sp. M7D.F.Ca.US.004.03.1.1 | reverse complement strand
GGCCGTCACCGCTCGGTATCCTCATGCATCCGCGATACGGGTTCTGGCATGCCTATCGCGGTGCGCTGCTGTTCGACGACGAGCTTTCGGTTCAAGCCGCTGAGGCAGCGCCCCATCTTTGCGATAGCTGTGTCGAGAAACCCTGCCTGAAATCGTGCCCGGTCGACGCCTATTCCGGGCAAGGATTCGCCCATCAATCCTGTCTGGCGCAGGTGCGGGGAGCGAATGGCGAACCGTGCCGCAGCAGCGGCTGCCTCGACCGCAATGCCTGTCCCTATGGCACGGCCTATCGCTATCCGCCGGAGGTCCAGGCGTTTCACATGGCAAGCTTTGCGGCGGTGGCCGGCTGATCGAAACCTGCCTTACGGGTTTTGCATCGGTGCGTGACTGTGGGTTCCAAAAGAGCGCCTTGACGATCGACAGAAGCGAGCCTATTCATCAAGTCATCAGATGACTTGATGAATAGGCTCGATGCAACCCGCCACCAGAAC
>NZ_RZQG01001752.1:0-492 GCF_003998635.1 Mesorhizobium sp. M7D.F.Ca.US.004.03.1.1 | reverse complement strand
CCAGAACCCCACTCAAAACTCGTCAGGCCAGGTGGGCCGCCGCTGACGGCGGCCCTTTGGTTCACACCACGAAGTCGCTTGAAATTGCCCCATTGCCGACGCCCGTCAGTGTGAACTCCGCCGGATTGTACGAAACGGCGGTATGGCCTTGGCCGTCATCGGCGAGCTTGAAGCCGTTTGCATCATAGGAGCCGACCAGATGCAGCGCGGTACCGTGGGTGCCGTCCGAAATAGTCAGCGTTCCGCCGCTGCCATCCTGGTTTGCCTGGTAGACGGCCGTCGTGCCCGCACCGAACAGGATGTCCTCTAGCTCCAGCCTGTCGTCATTGGTGATGCCGCCGATCTGCCCGCTGAAATCGAAGGAATCGTCGAGCTGCAGCGTGCCGGCCGCATCGTGCGCGAAGGTGACGTCCGTCGACGAGGCGCCGCCGAATTCGAGCTTCGACAGATTGCCGATCGTGGCATCGCCGTCGCCGGTCACCTGACCGTGGA
>NZ_RZQG01001751.1:0-493 GCF_003998635.1 Mesorhizobium sp. M7D.F.Ca.US.004.03.1.1 | reverse complement strand
GCTATGCACGCCGGCTGATCGAACTGAATGACGAGGCGGCATCCGCCATCCATGACGTCGAGCTTGAGGGCTGGGTAAGGCTCGGCCTGCAGGAGGATTTCGGCGAGGCGGTGCTGCCGGACGTGCTCGGCCGCTTCGCCCGGGCGCATCCCAAGGTCAAGATCGAAGCCAGGATCGCGCGCAGCCATGAACTCGCCGAGCGAATCGTGTCAGGCAGTCTCGACATCGCGCTCGCCTGGCACTGCGGCGAGACGCTGCCTTACAGCGAGCACGTCGCCGATGTGCAGATGCGCTGGATCGGCCCGACCAGGCGCATCGAGACCAGCCTGCGCCACAGTGAGCCACTGCCGCTGGTGGCGCTCGAAGCGCCATGCCTGTTGCGCACGGTGGCAACCGAAACGCTCGACCGCGCCGGCCTGTCGTGGCGGATGGCCTTTTCCAGCCCGAGCCTTGGCGGCATCTGGGCAGCGGTTGCGGCGGGGGCGGGGGTGGC
>NZ_RZQG01001750.1:0-493 GCF_003998635.1 Mesorhizobium sp. M7D.F.Ca.US.004.03.1.1 | reverse complement strand
TCAACGCGCAGGCGCTGGTCACCGGCAGCGTCAGCAAGGAAGCCGACGGCCGTATCCGCGCCCAGTACCGGTTGTGGGATACTTTTGCGGGCCAGCAGATGTCCGGCGAACAGTTCTTCGCCAACGACGCCAATCAGCGGCGTGTCGCCCACATCATCGCCGACGCCATCTATGAGCGGCTGACCGGCGAAAAAGGCTATTTCGACACCCGCGTCGTCTTCATCGACGAATCCGGCGCCAAGAACGCGCGCAAGAAGCGCCTCGCGATCATGGACCAGGACGGCGCCAACGTCCGCTATCTCTCGGACGGCAGGTCGATCGTGCTGACGCCGCGTTTCTCGCCGAACCGGCAGGAAATCACCTACATGTCCTATGAGAGTGGCCAGCCGCGGGTCTACCTGCTGCAGATCGAGACCGGCCAGCGCGAACTGGTCGGCAATTTTCCCGGCATGACTTTTGCGCCGCGCTTTTCGCCCGACGGCCAGAAGGTGAT
>NZ_RZQG01000174.1:0-8565 GCF_003998635.1 Mesorhizobium sp. M7D.F.Ca.US.004.03.1.1 | reverse complement strand
GTAGAGATGCATTCGACATATTCGTCGGAGAAAGCCGCAATCTCCTTCGTCATTCTTTCGTTGACCAACTGAGGCACTGCCTGAAAAAGACTGTAAGGCAAGTCGCTATAGTCGTCTTCATATGCAGAACGTCTACTAGAAAGCCAAAACAATATTTTTGGAGCTGATATCTCCTGCAGCAAATTAACAAAGACGTTCGTATAGTCCGCCCTCGTTTCTTCGGTGATCGTCTCGATCTCCTTCTGCGATGACGATGCTGCCAATTGTCGAAATAATTCTTCCGAACGCAGTGCTGATCCGTCCGACGTCCGGTACCCAGCATGACCGCCCGACTTGGAATTGTCGAACTGCGAATTCGAGGCGCTGCGCCCCGATAACACCTGGAGTACGACGGCCTCTGCTCCGTTCATGAGATCCAGGTAGGCGCGATTCATGAAATGTCGGGGGCCTGATCCTCCGACCCCGAGGTTCAGGACGGGCAAATCCAGCCGTCTGCCCAATTCGGTTGGAAATGGGTTCATTGCGAAGCGCCCGAACGTCTGAGCTGCCCCGACGAAAGCAAGATACGGTTTAGAGGTATCTACCGGCGGCCCGCGAAATGTTCTCCAGCTGAGGGTCGGAAGCTGATAAAGTTCGTAATCGAACCCACCTGCCTTATCGAGTTCCTGATAGAACTTACTCATGAGCTATTGTTCTCGCGACAACTCTGCGTGCGCCATCGTGTCAAGCCTGACTTGATAATATACCCGTTTCGTCGCAGTGGGACATCTCATGACGCAGGTAATTCACTCTCATATCGAAGCAAAGTCATATAGCGCGCAACCATTTTCTCTACCGAGAACTTCTGGGCAACCCTCGCACGCCCTTCCTCACCGAATTTTCGCAGCATTTTTGGATTTTCGAGCAACTCAATCACCCTATCGGCCATGGCTTGCGAAGTGGAGGCGAGATAACCCGTTACTCCATCATCAACCTGTTCAGCCGTGCCACCATCGGGATTGGCTACGACAGGCAAGCCCATGGCCATTGCTTCAAGCGAAGCGTTCGGACAACCCTGCCGATCGGAAACCATCACGAAAACACGAAATTGGCCGAGGAACGGCGTCACATCCTCACGTGGCCCAACGAACCGGATGTAATCGAGTTTCTCTCTTCGCTGGCGATCCAGCAGATCCCGCCAATAGGTCTCCGTACGCGAGTCTGGGCCACCAACGATTGTCAGGGACGCGCCTGGTAGTGTCATATTAACGTGCCGCATCATTTCTATTAGGAACTCGATCCTTTTGTCCGGAACAATACGGCAAACGGTGCCGATGGCGAGAGTCGGATCGAAAGTACCCGGGAGAAGATCCGCGGGTTCCGGCAGCGGCACGAAACGAGGCGGGGGCGCAGTGCCGAGCGGGATAAAGGACACCCGTCGCGGCGCCACCGGCGAGGGCGCTCCGCCCGCGTAGAGGGCGACGAAGTCGTCAAGCCTCTTGAAATAATCATCGGCGGTAAACATTATGCGCCGCTGGAATCTAGCCGCATCGGCGAGCTCGTCGAAGAGCATCGGCCCCGGGCTCACGTCTATAAATCGTACATCGCGTTCGAACAGGACTTTAGCCAAGAGCAACTTGATCTCTGGCTGCACGTTCCAGAAGCATATAGACCGCATCGTCAGTTGATCAAACCATTGCAGCAAACTGGCCGTAATTTCGCCCAAGCCCGAGACTTGTTTGAGATCGAGAATGGGAACCTGGGCGTCGGTTAGTGCTGCGCGGAAACGGGCAATCGAAATCCCGTCGATCACACATAGGGCTGTTTTTATTGATGTGGGCAGGCTAGTCAGGAGTAGTGTCAAGGACCGCGCGGGACCTCCGATGTTGAGGTTCTGTGTGACAAACAATGTGCCTTCCGCTATCGACCGCGAAGAGGGCGATCGCACCGCATACTGGGCCAGCAGTGTCCAGAGACGTGGGATGATATCTGGATCGATTGGAGGACTCGGCAGCCACCGTTTTTGACGCTGAGCCCGATCGAGCAAACCTGTAACATAAGCGTTTATGTCGGACGGTTCTTCAACCAAGACTGCGTCGGCTGGTACAATCGCGCGATTTCCGCCCACATCGGCCGCGACAACCGGGCATCCAGCACGTGTCGCCTCCATTAGAGCAATCGAGCTGGCCTCGAAAACGCTGGTGTTCATAAACACATCGAATGCCGCATAGTATGGGTCTACTGGGTGGACGTTACCAGGCATAATCATGTCTGCGATTACGCCCAGTTCCAGTGCTAGGCGGCACGTCGCCTCATACGCTGCACGGCCCATGCCATCTGGATGGTCCCAATCGCCGAGTATCATTAATTTGGCCTTGCGAATCCGCTGGAGCTGCGCGAGCACCCTCACTGCCCTCGTATAGGCCTTCCCCGGACTAAACCGACCCACCATCCCAACTAGTAGGGTGTCCGGTGCCAATCCATATGCATTTCGAAGCTCAATACGTCGTCGAGCAAGATCTTCTGGAGAGAAGGACCGCTGTATTTCGTGCCGTAACGTCACAATAGGGCGGATGCAGCCCGCACGCCGCAGTTGGTCTGCCACGATATCCGCTGTGGCCACCACAAACGGTACTAATGGATGATTATAGCAAACGGGCGCATCAATCCATTCGCCAGAGGTAGTATGAACGACAGGGACCGTCGCAACTCCGAGCGCCCAGATACTCTTCAGAAAATTCAAGGGCACCGAATGGGCATAAAGAAGTGGCGTTGGCGAATTTGCTACTTCCAGTGCTATTTTCCGAGCTGCCCGTTCGGTTGAAAGATAGTCTAGCACATGAACCACGAGATTGTCGTGCGGCGTGATTGCGTACCCTTTCTGAGCTGGCGACATAGTGTACAGGCAAGTGGCCACGCTCTTTTGGACAAAAGTGGACTGAACACATTCGATTACTGTTCGCTCAGCGCCTCCCCGTACTAGCGAGGGCAGCAGGATGTTTAGCTGCGTTTCGCTCGGGCGCATCCTAAGATCGATGTGTCGTCCAATCTTCTTTTGGTCGCCGCCCGCATTGGACAACGGAGTGTAGCGTTCGTATGGATCGATGAGTCCATAGTATCGATAAAGCTCATGCAACGTGCTGCCAGCAGGCGGCCTGTTGGTGTCAACTGGCGTTTCGGAAAGTTTCTGACCGCGGTAGACACCGTCGTCCCGGCGTAGGGTCTGCTGGAATTCGTTCAACCAGTGGATCGCGTACCAATTGTCTGGTATTGGAGTGGCAGATTCTACGAAATGACGCACTGCATGATGCCAACTGTCCAAGTTTGATATGTCTTTCCTGATATATGATGTCAGGCCAAGACGTTCGACATTTCTGTTAAGGACGCGGATTTGGGCGTGCCAATCTACGTCTTCATTGGCGATTGAATCGCTCTCTTCATAGCATGACTTCATCAGTTCGCTGCCCTTGGGGCATTTCATCAAGTTACCAACCATCCCCAATTGATGGGGCCTGAAAACGTAGTCTTCGGTGAAATCGAATGGCCTAAGGCAGGTGATGTCCATGTCTGACCAGACACCGCCATGGTCATGAAGCAGCTTGTAGCGGAATAGATCCGAAAAAGGAGAAACGCTCCCCTCGCCCACTCCCGCCTCGATGTCGCGCGCTCGCTTTCTGAATATCCTCTTGCGTGGTAACACCTCGCAGGCGTCCCGCAGGACGACTCCCTTCACAACCGGCGTTTGAAGATCGTCATAAACCCAGAGATGAAATTCGTGTCCCCAGCGAACAAAGGACTGCAATGTCAGTTCTTCAAGGCGTGAAAGCTTAGGTCCTATCCAAAGGCCATGGACTATGGGCAGTTCCCGACCCCTGGGCCGCGACCGCCGTCCTACCTTTGCTGCAGCCCTGAAGGACATGGGAGCTTCCTCGCACTTGGTTTATCGTTGCACTTAGCGCCAGGTAAAGTGATGGGCGGATTGAAATCATTGCGAGAGAGACGTGTCTTCGTGGCTTTCGCAGGCCCTCGGTGGCGAGCCTCTGATACTAGCAATTTTATACTTAGCCGTTTGATGCTGTCTGTCTAGAGACCCGCCGATATCGCGAATCGCGACCATCGTGAGATGTGGCGCAGTTCAACCTTCCGGGAGTGCTAACCGAGCAATCATCTCCACCGGGCGCCTGCCCAATTGTGAAATTTCCGCTCCGAACTGAAGGCGGTGCAGCGCCCCACTTGTCGCGATCTCAGCGTCCAGGAAGTTGTAAGAAATCGCCTTCCTGGTTTCTTTGACCTGAAGAGGTATAGCCGGTGAAGGCAGCAGCCATTCCACCGACGCTTCCTGCTGTTAGTCCAACGCTGGTAGAGCGCCGGCATCAGCAGGCTTTGCAGCCCATCATCGTAACCTCCAGCGAGATAGGCCCGTTGTTTAGCCTTCTCGTTCTTCAACGTCATGATGTCCGACTTCATCGTAGCAACGTCGGCGCGGACTTTTTCGATGTCGGAGTGGACCGAGGTCTGGGTCTCAATGAAGCCGTCCATTTTTGTCGACAGCGCCGACAGCGCCGACAGCCTGTCGACGATCTCCATGACCTTGCCAGTGATAAAAGTGTCGTTCATCGGTATCTCAGGAAACGGGATTGGCGTTAATCCAGCTACGCCGCGACCGACTGCAACATTCAAGTCGTAGACGTGAATACTGGTTGCCACGAACCCTGCTCCACAATACGAGACTCCTCGGGGATTTGGGGGAAATCGAATTGAAGTCTGCACGCACCGTCCTATCAGGGATTCTTTATCTTTCGATCTGCGCGGCCGCGCATGCGCAGTGCGACGCGCGTCTCATTAGTGGTGACGATCTCGTCGGAAAGCCCGCTTGGTTGGCGCATAACCTGCCTTCTAACAGGTCGCTTACAGTCGCAGAATTTGAAGGACTGAGCATCCCGGTACTCAAGCAGGTCGGGCCAACGGCCTGGGAGCCGTCCGGAGAGCGGTCGCTTCGGCAGGGGACGATGGTCACCGTCACGAAGATCGTGGCGGCGACGGAAGACAACCTTCCGATCTACATCGAGGTCGAAGCTGGGCCAGACGACAGGGTCGTCGTCAACAGCATGAATGTCATGGGATATGATTTCACCGCGTGCAAAGCGTCAGAGTTGCTGTCGGGTGGTCATCGGAACGGGTTTAGCTCGCAGTGGATGCGATCCTTGCCGATGCGACTTAAGGAGGGCGCACGTCCGACCGAAGACGGAAAATGGATCGACGCAGCGAAACTTGAAAAGCTCCGTTACGTCGACTGTATCGAATACGATCGCAACGTGCTCAATCCGCGCCTGACCAGGTGCACCCCCGTTTGGGAAGACGTGGGCGACATGAATGAGCAGGCGACCAGGCCGTCGGATATTTACGTCACCGATGAAATGATCGAACAGGTGATCGATATCGAGGATTAGACTGCGATACTAAGTCGGATCGACCCGCACCACGTTCGTAGCGCGGATCGCGCTGCTGATGTCGCAAGACATCTCGCTGCCGAACACGAGCTCGACGCTCTCATCGTCGCCGCGGTGAGAGCGTGAATCTTGGATCGAGCTCGTCGCGGGACGCGCCATGTTTTCGCGCATAGCAGCACGCTGAGCAGCGACGCGTATGATGGGAGGAACTGATGGATCTCAAGAAACTCATCACTTACGTTTCGCTATCCCTTTTGCGCCGACTATCTCGGACGGCGCGGTTGGCCCAGGTCGATCGACGAGCTGCGCACCGACGATCTGCTCCTCATCCCCCGTGGCGATGGTCTCCCCCGCTTCGCGACAGGGACGGCGTGGAGGACCAGGTCGAGTCCACCGCTCGGCTCACCGCAAATGATCTCACGGCAATAGATCGCATGGTGCTTAACGAGGCTGGGATCGCGGTTACGGCGAGATATGTGGCTGCGCCTGAGATCGAGGCCGGCAATCTCGTTCGCGTTCTGCCAGGCTGGAGCGTTCCAGCCGTCGATGTCAGTCTAGTCATGCCTGCCGGTAAGGAACGTAGCCCGGCTGCAAGAGCCTTCGTTGAGTTTATGCGCCAACGGGTTGCCGGCAACCGCCGCTGGTTTGACGATGGGGCGTGGCGGGCCTCACCATGTAATCAGTGGCGAACGATGCCGCCAGGCGTCGCTATGCACCTGGTCGAGGACAAATTTCGCAACGTCCTCCCGCGAGATGGTCCCGCCATGGAAGTCGGACAGATCGGTTAGAGTGCGGACATTGGCGCGTCCCGCCTTTTTGTTCAAAACGGATGGCCGGATGATAGTCCAATCGAGGTCGGACTCACGGATGACGGCTTCCTGCCGGTTCTTGTCCGCATAGACGTTGCGCAGGAGCAGCGGAAAAATCACGTTATCGAACAGGAACCCGCCATGGCCGGCGCTGTCGCCCGCGCCCATCCCGGTGATGGTGATCAGGCGCGAGATGTGTTCAGTCTTCATTGCCTTGACGAGCGCGCGGGTCGCGGTCGAGAGCAGCGTCACCTTGTTGAACGGGCTGGCCGGAGTGCCCAGGGCACTGATGACGGCATCCTGCCCGGTGACGGCCTCGCTTAGGGTCTTCTGGTCGCGGGCGTCGCCGACAACAAGCCGAACGCCCTTCATTTCCGCCGCTTTTTCGGGAGATCGGACCAGTGCCGTCACCTCATATCCGCGTGCCAATGCCTGGCTGACGATGAGCCGGCCAGTCGGCCCCGTCGCCCCCAAAACCAATATCTTGGTCTGCGCGGCGTGGGGATTGTCGTTTGTGGACTTGATCATGGCTTTGTTCCTCGTTGGGTGAGACGTTTGCAGTTGGGTAGGTTGTTGTCGTAAATATGAGTGGTTCACATATGATGCGATAGGCGCTGATATTGGACACACCGTCTCATTGGTGGAACAGAGGGATTTGCTGGCTCTTGCGGATTTCGTGCTCGCCGCGGCGGCTTCGGCCGTGCAGCACGGGACGGGTGGCAGAACTTGAGGCTGGCCTGGGATTGCGACTTGTCGAGCGTGACGCGCGGGCACTCAAACTGACCGAGGAAGGGCGCGCGCTCTACGAACGGGCAGGCCATTTGCTGACCGAACTGGACGAAACCGCAGCAGCGATTGCCTCGGGCGGACAGAAGCCGCGAGGCAAACTGCGGATAAGTGCACCATTGCTTTTTTCTCAAACCGCATTGGGCAAGATCGCCGCCGGTTTTGCGCTGAAGTACCCGGACGTTCGGCTCGAGGTCTCCACGGATGACCGCGCTGTGGATATGATCGATGAGGGGTTTGATCTGGTGATTCGGGTAAACCCTGATCCGGATGAGACCCTTATCGGGCGAGCGTTCCTGCACGATCGATTGGTGGTCGCCGCGAGCCCGGGTCTCGCCCGGCCGACGGCGAACACGACAGCGCCCGCCGTCGTACGATCGGCGAGCGATCGACTGACCTGGCAAGTGATGACCGCCACCGGCCCGACTCCAATTATGATCGAGCCCGTTCTGGCGCTAACATCCCTTGTCATGGTCCAGGACGCGGTGCGAGCCGGCGTTGGCGCCGGCCGCTTACCTTTGTCGCTCGTGAGCCACGAGCTCGCAGACGGCACGCTGGTAGAATGGGGCGAGGTCGACGGACCTGACATTGTCCTTTGGGCGCTCTACCCGTCCAAGCGGCTCCTGAGCGCTCGGGTGTCAGCGTTTCTGAACTATCTCAAAGAGGCCCAGATCTGCTTCTGCGTGAGCGGGCGGTTCGTCCCTACCTTCCTGCCAACGTTCCAGGCTGCGCGCTCGCGGCTAGCATCATCGAAATGAGAATGACCCATGTGAGTTCTCCTTGGTCTTAATTGGTCAGGGAAAAAAATGGATCGCCATCATTGCAGCTAGAGCCGTTACCGGACCGTCCGGGATTTAAAGGAGCTGCAAGCCGCAGTTCGGCCGTGACCCCGCCATGCGCCCTGTTTTCTTGGTCTACGTCGTAGCCGATCCTCGAAGGGGTTCCTCTCTCCTCGACTATTGTCTACGCGTCTCGCCGGGCCACACGCTGAGCGATATGACGACGCGCTTACGCCCTCTCTCCCCAAGTTCTTACGGACGAACGCGGATGACGGTCTTCCCCGTGTGTCGCTCGCTCGCGTTGAAGGTTGCAACGGCCTCGTTGAGGGCCGAAACTTTGCCGATGTTCGTCCGCAGTCGCCCGTCCCGCACCCGCTGGACGATCTCACTCAGTTGGGCGCGATCGGACTCGACAACGAAGTCAACCGCCAGGCCGTCTGCGGGCCGCGCCTCGGCCGGGCCGACGACGGTCACCAGCGTTCCTCCGGCCCGGATCAGAGCTGCGGACCGCTTCTGGATGTCCCCGCCGATGACATCGAACACCAGATCGACTCCACCGACGTCTTCCAGGGCGTCGTTCTCGAGGTCGACGAATTCGTTTGCGCCGAAGTCGAGTGCCTTCTGTCGGTCGGCCGCGCGTCCGGTGCCGATGACATAGGCACCGGCCTCACGTGCGAGTTGCGTCACCATCGAACCGACGGCGCCGGCTGCGCCATGTGCAAGGACGCTCTGCCCCGCCTGAAGACGGCCGTGCTGAAAGAG
>NZ_RZQG01001749.1:0-493 GCF_003998635.1 Mesorhizobium sp. M7D.F.Ca.US.004.03.1.1 | reverse complement strand
CTTCTTCGCCATGCGGCTCGCCAATGAGCAGGACCAGGCGATCATCCGCTCGGCGATTGCCGACTCTTCCGCCTCGTCGCTTGCCTTCCTGTCCTCCATGGGCCAGCGCGAAGCCATCGCCTTTGGCGAAGGCGTAGCGACGACCATGCGGCTGAAGTTCGAAAAACTGCCGAGCCACCTGCTTCCCGGCACGGCCAAGCGCGAAGAGGCCGCCTCTTCGAAAGCCGGCGACGATGTCGATCTGGTGGCGATCGTCGAACGCCTGCGCAACGTGCCGAAACCAACGCAACAGGCGATGGCCTTCGCGGAAGTCGTCGATTCAGGCCGCCAGGCGGGCGATCCCGACTACCGCAAGCCACCCGCCACGCGCGCACCATCGGACGACGATTTCGACATGCGCTACGGTCTCAAGCCCGCAACCTTCGGCCTGCGCCCGCAAAACGATTAGGTCAGCAGCATCAAGTCCTCTGCCGACTGACCGAGAAGCCGGAGC
>NZ_RZQG01001748.1:0-495 GCF_003998635.1 Mesorhizobium sp. M7D.F.Ca.US.004.03.1.1 | reverse complement strand
ATCGTCGACCTGTTCAGCCTTGGAGATGTCGCAGGCAACCGCCAATGCCTTGGCATCGGTACGGCCGGCCTCGGCCACCGCTGCATCCAGCACGGATTTGCGGCGTCCGCAGAACACCGTGTTCCAGCCGGCCTTGAGCAGTGCCGTGGCGACGCTCTTGCCGATGCCCGTGCCGGCGCCGGTGACGATGGCGGTTCTTTGCTCGGTCATGGCTGTTGTCCTCCGGCAGCGCTGCGCTTGCTCGACTGATTTTCGGGGTTTGGCTCGAGAAAAGAAGGCATCGCAAATGACAGCGGCGATGGCAAGCGAGTCCACCTAGGTCTCGACAAAAAGGGCGGTCATTGGCGACCGCCCTGATCTGAACCGGGCTTGGGAGGAGGAAAGCCGATCCGACTGTGTAGAATGATGCGCTTGCTGAGTTAACGAAAGGTTAACTCGACAAAGGCGGCCTGTGCCGTTTTGGCCTACCAGCGCGGATTGGGTGAGGTCCCCGCC
>NZ_RZQG01001747.1:0-495 GCF_003998635.1 Mesorhizobium sp. M7D.F.Ca.US.004.03.1.1 | reverse complement strand
GAACTGATGGCTCGCCTTGAGCGCAAGCTCGGCCGCTGACCACAGGCCGTAGGCAATGAGCGCGGTCCAGCCTGGGGCATCGGACGGAGCTGCCCAGGAGATCGGCACGCGGCAGCATCTCGATTTTCTGTTCGATGCATCGGGTTGGCGCAGTCATGGCGAAAGTCATTGGCACCATTGTGGGGAAGGGGCCATGGCTGGTCGCGAAATGCTGGCTCTTGCCCTGGCAGACCAGGCGTCGTCGCCGATCCCGGTAAGTCCGTTGGCAGACATTGCCGCTATCGTGCGGCAGAGCGCAAGTCGCGGTCTGCCGCTGATACTGATACTCGGCGGCGGTCGGATTGTCGACGAGGCGCGCCAACAGGCTGCGTTGTCTAACCTGTTGACATGCCTTTCGGCTTACCGGAACCAGGCCCCGGTCGTAGCAGCCGCGCTTAGACCATTGGTCGGGCCACTCGCCCTCGCCGTGCGGCTTGCCGATATTGTATGCTTGGG
>NZ_RZQG01001746.1:0-496 GCF_003998635.1 Mesorhizobium sp. M7D.F.Ca.US.004.03.1.1 | reverse complement strand
GGCTATTCGCTGCGGTGGTATGAGGACTTCTTCAGCAAAGCGAATTGGGGGGCGCCGTCCTCAACTCCTTCTTCATCGCGATCATCTCGGGCGGTCTGGCTACCGTTCTGGGCATCGCGGCGGCCATCGGCCTGTCCCAACCGGCGCTGCCGTCCGGTCCACCTTGATGGCGTTGTTCATGACGCCAATGATGGTGCCGGTGATCGTCGCGGCGGCAGACATGTTCTTTCTGTTCTCCGACTTCTCCCCGCAAGGAACCTTCATGGGCGTCATTATCGCCCACACGGTTCTTGGCACGCCCTTCGTCGTGGTCACCGTCACGGCGTCGCTGTCGCAGTTCGACGGCAACCTGATGCGCGCGGCCTGCAGCCTCGGCTCGCCGCCCTGGCACGCCTTCAGGACGGTGATGCTGCCGATCATCCTTCCGGGCGTTATCTCCGGGACGCCCTTCGCCTCACTCCTTCGACGACGTGGTCGTCGCGCTTTTCATTGGAAG
>NZ_RZQG01001745.1:0-497 GCF_003998635.1 Mesorhizobium sp. M7D.F.Ca.US.004.03.1.1 | reverse complement strand
GCATCGGACCGATGCGCTCGACAATTGCGGCAACCGTCGGACGATCCGCCTTGGTGTGCGCATCGAGCGCCTTGCGCATGGCGGCAAGGTGCTGGAACGAGGTGCCGCAGCAGCCGCCGATAATTTTGGCGCCGCCGTCGACAGCGAGGCGCACATAATCGGCCATCAGTTCGGGTGTGCCGGAATAATGGATTTCGGTGCCGCGGAATTCAGGAATGCCGCAATTGCCCTTGACGATCACCGTCGCCTCCGGCTTCGCCTCGGTCATGTCGAGCAGCGAGGCCAAGATGTCGGACGCGCCGACGCCGCAATTGGCACCAACGCCGAGCGGCGCTTGCGAAAGTCCGTCGGTGACGCCGTGGATATCCTTCGGCAGCAGGCCCATCATGGTGCGGCCGGCGGTGTCGAAGGAACCGGTGTAGGTGTAGGGCAGGCCGACGCGAATGGCAGCCTCGGCGGCGGCGCGGATCTCGTCGGGAGCCGACATCGTCTCGATC
>NZ_RZQG01001744.1:0-497 GCF_003998635.1 Mesorhizobium sp. M7D.F.Ca.US.004.03.1.1 | reverse complement strand
GCTCAACACTGCTGCACGCGCCTATCTCGACGCCGCCAGGCGGCTGGAAGGCGAGGAATTGCCTGTCATCGTGCCCTTCGAACGCAAGGGTTTCCTCGATCGTCTTTTGGGAAGGAGGGCGGCATGAACCTGCTCGACATCTTCAAGCGGCGCTCCAGCGCGCCGGTGGCGCGCGAGCGGCTGCAAGTGCTGCTCGCCTATGAGCGCCGCAACCGCAGCCAGCCCGACCTCGTCTCCATCCTGCGCGAGGAGATCATGGCCGTCATCGCCAAGCACGTGCAGATCGACCAGGATTACCTGCAGGTCTCGATGGACCGCGGCGAGACCATGTCGACGCTGGAAATCGATATCCAGATCCCCAACAAGAGCGCCGTGCCCATGGCGATGGCGGGCTGACTTTTTACCCTCCCCCTTGTGGGGAGGGTCGCTGCGAAGCAGCGGGGTGGGGGGCAGCACCCCACCCGGACCTTCGGTCCGACCTCCTGCGCTTTGCAGGG
>NZ_RZQG01001743.1:0-499 GCF_003998635.1 Mesorhizobium sp. M7D.F.Ca.US.004.03.1.1 | reverse complement strand
CCTTCTTCTTGAAGACGCGCTTCTTCACATCGCTGTGGTGGCCGGGCTTCTGCCAGTCGACCTGGCTGGTGTTCGACTGCGGAGCGTTCGGCGCATTCATCGACGCGGCCTGGCCAGTGAGCGACGTGGCGGCCAGCATCGAGAAAGCGAGGGCGGAAAGGACAATGCGTTTCATGAGAAGTCTCCTTGGTTGTCGATGCCCGAGGAATAGCGGCCCATCGATGAACCGAAACTGAATGCTAGCATTACAATTGTGTAATGAATTCATTCGTTTACCAACGAGAAATGAACATCATCGCAAAGATAAGGCGCACCAATCGCGGCACCGCGCGATCCGCCCGTGCCGCGACGGCCCGGCAATGCAACCATTTGCGCGTCCGTCCATTTTCCGACACCGCTTGTCGCGCTGCAACGGCCCCTTGAAATCGACAAGATTTTATTATCCGGCTAAAGTATTCGAGCTATTATCGACCATTGCCATGAACATGATTCGTAACCC
>NZ_RZQG01001742.1:0-500 GCF_003998635.1 Mesorhizobium sp. M7D.F.Ca.US.004.03.1.1 | reverse complement strand
TCACCGAAGTTCCCTACCAGGTGAACAAATCGTCGATGATCGAGAAGATGGCCGAACTGGTGCGCGACAAGCGCATCGAGGGCATTTCCGACATTCGCGACGAGAGCGACCGCCAGGGCTATCGGGTCGTCATCGAGCTGAAGCGCGACGCCGTTGCCGACGTCATCCTCAACCAGCTCTATCGCTTCACGCCGCTGCAGACCTCTTTCGGCGCCAATATGGTGGCGCTGAACGGCGGCAAGCCGGAAGTGATGAACCTGACCGACATGCTGAAGGCGTTTGTCGCCTTCCGTGAAGAGGTGATCACAAGGCGCACGAAATTCCTGCTGCGCAAGGCGCGCGACCGCGCCCATGTGCTGGTTGGTCTCGCCATCGCCGTCGCCAACATCGACGAGGTCATCAAACTGATCCGCACCGCGCCGGATCCGCAGACGGCGCGCGAGCAATTGATGGAGCGGCGCTGGCCGTCCGGCGACGTCGAATCGCTGATCCTTCTGATC
>NZ_RZQG01001741.1:0-501 GCF_003998635.1 Mesorhizobium sp. M7D.F.Ca.US.004.03.1.1 | reverse complement strand
CTACAAGGCGTTTCCCGAGGCCGGTGCCGTGGTGCATGCCCATCCCGACCATTGCGTAGCGTTATCGTGCCTGCGCGAACCGCTGCCGCTGTTCCACTACATGGTCGCCGGTTTCGGCGGCGACGATGTGCGCTGCTCGGACTATGCGCTGTTCGCATCAAGCGAACTGGCGAAGGTCGCCGTCGTTGCGCTCAAGGACAGATCGGCCTGCCTGCTCGCCAATCATGGCATGATCGCCTTCGGCGCGGATCTCGACATGGCGCTGATCCGCACCATCAAGCTGGAAACCCTGGCGCGGCAGTATCTTTTGGCGCGCAGCGCCGGTACGCCGGTGCTGATCGAGGGCAGCGAGCTTGCCGCCATTCGCGGGCGCTACAAGAATTACGGCCAGCAGAAATAGTGCATGTCGCCCGACAGCGGCCTACTCAGTCGACCTGCAGGTGCGAGACGAACTTGCTGTTGAGATAGCTCTCCAGCGCATCGGCGCCACCTTCGGTGCCT
>NZ_RZQG01001740.1:0-506 GCF_003998635.1 Mesorhizobium sp. M7D.F.Ca.US.004.03.1.1 | reverse complement strand
ACCACGGAAATCCGCTTAGTGGGCGGCGCGAATGAAGTTTTCGCGCCTTCGCCTCCTCGGTTTCAAGTCCTTCGTCGAGCCCGGCGAGTTCGTCATCGAACGCGGACTGACCGGCATTGTCGGGCCAAATGGCTGCGGCAAGTCGAACCTTGTCGAGGCGCTGCGCTGGGTGATGGGCGAAAGCTCCTACAAGAATATGCGCGCATCCGGGATGGACGACGTGATCTTTTCCGGCTCGGGCACTCGGCCCGCACGCAACACCGCCGAAGTCACACTTTTCCTCGACAACAGTGATCGCTCCGCGCCTGCCGCCTTCAACGATGCCGATGAATTGCAGGTGTCGCGCCGCATCGAGCGTGAGGCCGGCTCGCTCTACCGCATCAACGGCAAGGAGGCCCGCGCCAAGGACGTGCAGCTTCTGTTCGCCGACCAGTCGACCGGCGCGCGTTCGCCGTCCATGGTCGGCCAGGGCCGCATCGGCGAGCTGATCCAGGCCAAGCCGCAGG
>NZ_RZQG01000173.1:0-8622 GCF_003998635.1 Mesorhizobium sp. M7D.F.Ca.US.004.03.1.1 | reverse complement strand
ATTCAGGTGATGCCGGCCTGCAAACGATGGTTTCCGCTCCGGTTCTCGGAAACCATCGTTTTAGGCTCGGCCTGACCTGAATCTCAACACACGTCGGCGGCCATTGTGAGGGAAGGCACCCATGCCCAAGATCGACCTGTCCGCCGTTTCCATCCGCAAAGGCTCCGGCTACCCTGCGCCCTTCGATGCCCCTTGCGCCACCCGCACGCGTCGCCGTCTGGGCGATGCCGGTGGCCTCACCGATTTCGGCGTCAACCTGATGACATTACCATCAGGCGGCTGGTCCAGCCAGCGCCACTGGCACAGCCATGAGGACGAGTTCGTCTATGTCCTGGAAGGCGAACTGACGCTGGTCGAGGATGGCGGCGAGACGTTGCTCAGGGCCGGCGACTGCGCGACGTTTGCCAAGAACAGCGGCAATGGCCATCACCTGATCAACCGGTCCGCCACGACCGCGCTTTATCTGGAGGTCGGCTCGCGCTTTCAGGACGATGTCATCACTTGCTCCGACATCGACATGATGAGCCCAAGCTCCGACGGGCGTTTCCTGCACAAGGATGGCACGCCGTATCCGGGGCAGGGGTGAGCCCTGGACTATGGTTCGGCGCTGGCGTTCCACCGGCGGAAGGATAAGCTCCCGGCAATTACAGGATGGCGCCAAGGCCCCCTCATCCGACCGCTTCGCGGCCACCTTCTCCCCGAGGGGAGAAGAGGGAAGCGTTGGCGCTGCAAGTTTCCTCTCCCCTCGGGGAGAGGTCAGCCGAGCGAAGCGGAGGCTGGGTGAGGGGGCTTGCGCGACGATCCTGCAAACCCAGGGAGGAGTGCCATGAAGAAGGAAATCATCGAAGTGCCGGTGCTGTCGGCCGCCGTGCGCGCGCTCGGCGTGCCGCTGTCGCTGGTGACCAGAGCCGCGGGGCTGGTCTTCGTCTCCGGCACGCCGCCGCTCGACATCTCGACCGGCAGGCTGGTCAAGGGCGACATCGAAACGCAGACCGAAGCGTCGCTGAGGGCGCTGAAGCATTGCCTGGAAGCGGCCGGCACTTCGCTGGACAATGTGGTGATGGTGCGCATCTACGCCGTCAATTCCGGCTTCTACAACGCCATCAACCGTGTCTATGTCAGGCATTTTCCCGAAAACCCGCCATCGCGGACCTTCGTGCCGGTGGCGTCATGGCCGATGGAGTTCGATATCGAGATCGAGTGCGTGGCGACGGCTTGAACCCTGGACCATGCGTCGGCGCTGGCGTTCCGCCAGTGCCGGGATAAGCTCCCTGAAATCTGAGGTTGTCGCAAAGACCCCCTCATCCGGCCGCTTCGCGGCCACCTGTGCCTGGGCGAGTCACTTGCCTCGCCCGTCCTTCGGACCCCCGAGGGGAGAAGAGGTTGCGTTGGCGCTGGTTGGCGCCCGACGCTGACGGGCTCCTCTCCCCTCGGGGAGAGGTCAGCCGAGCGAAGCGGAGGCTGGGTGAGGGGGCCTTGGCGCCAGCCATCTAAACCAGAGGGAGGATCACCATGAAGAAAGAAATCATCGAGGTGCCGGTCATGTCGGCCAAGGTGCGGGCGCTCGGCCTGCCCTGTTCAACCGCAGTGAAGGCCAACGGCTTCGTGTTCATCTCGGCGACGCCGCCGGTGGACATGGTGACAGGCGAGATGGTGCGCGGCGACATCGAGGTGCAGACCGAGGCTTCGCTGAAGGCGCTGAAACACTGCCTGGAAGCGGCCGGCACCTCGCTGGACAATGTGGTGATGGTGCGCATCTACGCCGTCAATTCCGGCTTCTACAACGCCATCAACCGGGTCTATGCGAAGTACTTTTCCACGAACCCGCCGGCGCGCAGTTTTGTGCCGGTGGCGTCATGGCCAATGGAGTTTGATATCGAGATCGAGTGTGTCGCGGTGGCGTGAGCCGGGTCTCCCTTCTCCCAAGGCTTGGTCAGGTTCGTACCGGATTCAGCCTTTCTGGTTTGCGACATGCATGCTCTTCAACGTGGTCGCCATTTGCCTGCGCTGTGCAGCGGCGTTAGGCTGGCTGACAATGCTTGAGCAACCGGAGCCATGAGCACGAGCCCGTTACGCGTGGCGGTCGTTGGTGGCGGGATCGGCGGCGCCGCCACCGCTGCCGCCCTGCTTCAACGTGGTATGGACGTCCGTCTCTACGAGCAGGCGGCGGTGCTGGCCGAGGTTGGCGCCGGCGTCGCGATCCAACCGAACGGTGTGCGGATGCTTCGGCAGCTCGGCCTCGGCGACGAGTTGATCCGTTCGGGTGCCAGATGGATCGACCCACAGTTTCGTCGCGCCGATGGCTCTTATGCGGCTGCGATGTGGCCGCCCGAGCTTGCCGGCCAGATCGAGTTCTACGGCAGGCACCGCGCCGATTTGCTGGCAATGTTCGTCGACCGGCTACCTGCCGACATCGTCAAGGCTGGCCACAGATGCATCGGCTTCGAACAGGATGATGATGAGGCCGTCATCACTTTCGCCAATGGTGGGCGCAGCACGGCCGACGTTGTGATCGCGGCTGACGGCATCCATTCAACCCTTCAGCAGTTCGTCGTCGCCCCGTCCGCCCCGCTCTATTCGGGATCGGTCGCCTATCGAGGGGTGATCCCGGCGGCTGGTGTCTCGTGGCCGCCAGGAGCGATGCGCAACTGGCTCGGTGCAGGCAGGCACTTTCTCGTCTTTCCGGTGCGCGCCGGCCTGCTCATCAACTACGTCGGCTTTGTCACGACCGATGAGCCGATGAAGGAGTCATGGTCGGCGCGGGGCGATCCCGCCGCCCTTGCCCGGGAGTTCGCGGGCTGGGATCCAATGGTCGAGACGATCATTGCCCAGGTGAAAGCGACGTTTCGCTGGGGCCTGTTCGATCGCGAGCCGCTCGCAGCCTGGACGCGCGGGCGCCTGACCCTTTTGGGTGACGCCGCCCACCCGATGCTGCCGCATATCGGACAAGGAGCCAATCAGGCGATCGAAGACGCCGTTGCCTTGGCGACGGTGCTGAGCCACGCAGACCGCAAGTCAGCCCCAAGGGCGCTGCTGATTTACGAGCAACTGCGGCGCGAGCGCACTGCCGGCGTCCAGCGCATGTCGCGCGTGAGTGGTGCTCGCTATGACGCCTCCAGCGGCGACTTGCATAGCCGCGACCGAAAGCTTGACGCTCAGCGGCAGGAACGCGCCTGGGTCTGGAATTACGACGCCTATGCCGAAGCCGAGGCCGCCGCCGCTTCGCTCTAAAGCGCGTCGCGTTTGAGCGGATTCAGGCGACGCGCTTTAGGTCTTTGCTTTATGCATGTTGTTCTCGCAAAACCGGGGCCACTTTTGCGCGACATGCATTAGGCAAAATACTCCTGCAGCGGCCTCACTTCGAGGCTCCCCGCCTTCAGCGCCGCAATCGCTTCCGCCACCGCGGCCGCTCCCGACAGCGTCGTGTAATACGGCACTTTCTGCATCAGCGTGGCGCGGCGCAGTGACTTCGAATCCGACACCGCCTTCTGGCCATCCGTCGTGTTGAAGACGATCTGCACCTGGCGGTTGCGGATGGCGTCTTCGATGTGTGGGCGGCCTTCCAGCACCTTGTTGATTTTTTGCGCGTCGACGCCGTTTTCGGCGAGGAAGCGTTGCGTGCCGGAGGTGGCCAGCACCTTGAAGCCGAGGCCGGCGAGGCGCTTGACCGCCGGCAAGATGCCCTTCTTGTCCTCGTCGCGCACCGAGACGAACAGCGTGCCGGAGCGCGGCAGGTCGACGCCGGCGCCCAGCTGGCTCTTGGCGAAGGCCAGCGCGAAGTCACGGTCGAGGCCCATGACCTCGCCGGTCGAGCGCATTTCCGGGCCGAGCAATATGTCGACGCCGGGGAAACGGGCAAAGGGGAACACCGCTTCCTTGACCGCGATGTGGCCGGGGTTCCTGGGGTCGGGCATGGCGCCGTAATGGGCGAAGGCGTCTTCGAGTGTCTCGCCGGCCATGATGCGGGCGGCGATCTTCGCGATGGGACGCCCGATGGTCTTGGCGACGAAAGGCACGGTGCGCGACGCGCGCGGGTTGACCTCCAGCACGTAGACCGTGCCGTCCTTGATCGCGTACTGCACGTTCATCAGCCCGCCGACATTGAGCGCGCGGGCCAGGGCCGCCGTCTGGCGCTCCAGCTCGTCGACTAGCTCGGAAGGCAGCGAGTGCACCGGCAGCGAGCAGGCACTGTCGCCCGAATGGATGCCGGCCTCCTCGATGTGCTCGAGAATGCCGGAGACGAAGGTCGACTTGCCGTCGCACAGGCAGTCGACATCGACCTCGATCGCGCCTGACAGATAGGTGTCGAACAGCAGCGGGTTCTTGCCCAAGAGCGTGTTGATCTGGCCGGTCTTGTCGTTGGGGTATTTTTGCTTGATGTCCTCCGGCACTAGGCCGGGCACGGTGTCGAGCAGATAGGATTGCAGCATGCTCTCATCATGGATGATCTGCATGGCGCGGCCGCCAAGCACATAGGACGGGCGCACGACCAAGGGGAAGCCGAGCTCGCCGGCAACGAGGCGGGCCTGCTCGACCGAATAGGCGATGCCGTTCTTCGGCTGGGTCAGGCCGAGCTTGTGCAGCAGCTTCTGGAAGCGGTCGCGGTCTTCGGCCAGATCGATCATGTCGGGCGAGGTGCCGAGGATCGGGATGCCGGCCTTCTCCAGCGCATCGGCGAGCTTCAGCGGTGTCTGGCCGCCGAACTGGACGATGACGCCGACCAGCTCGCCTGAAGCCTGTTCGGCGCGCAGGATCTCCAGCACGTCTTCCGCCGTCAGCGGCTCGAAATAGAGCCGATCGGAGGTGTCGTAGTCGGTCGACACGGTCTCGGGGTTGCAGTTGATCATGATCGCTTCATAGCCGGCGTCGCGCAGCGCAAAGGCCGCATGGCAGCAGCAATAGTCGAACTCGATGCCCTGGCCGATGCGGTTGGGGCCGCCGCCGAGGATGACGACTTTTTTCCGCGACGAGACCTGCGCCTCGTTGGCCAGCGCGCCGGCGAACGGCACTTCATAGGTCGAGTACATGTAGGCGGTGGGCGAGGCGAACTCGGCCGCGCAGGTGTCGATGCGCTTATAAACCGGATGAACGTCGAGCTTTTCGCGAATCTTCGCAATCACTTCGACGTCTGTTTTCGTCAATGACGCGAGGCGGGCGTCCGAGAAACCCATCGCTTTCAGCATGCGCAGATTGACGGCGTCCTCGGGGATGCCGTGCTCGCGGATGCGGGCCTCCATGGCGACGATGCCGGCGATCTGCTCGAGGAACCACGGGTCGATCTTGCACATGGCGTGCACGTCTTCCAGCGAGGTGCCCATGCGGATTGCCTGCGCCACCATGCGCAGCCGGTCGGGCGTCGGCGTGCCGAGTGCGGCGCGGATGGCGTTGCGGTCGTCGGCATGGTTGGCGGTCGCGGCACCGTAGCCGAGGCCGGGGATCTCGATCTCGTCCAGACCCGTCAGGCCGGTCTCCAGTCCACGCAGAGCCTTCTGCAGCGATTCCTGAAAGGTGCGGCCGATGGCCATGACTTCGCCGACCGACTTCATGGCGGTGGTCAGCACCGGCTCGGCGCCGGGGAATTTCTCGAAGGCAAAGCGCGGGATCTTCGTCACGACGTAATCGATCGACGGCTCGAAGGAGGCAGGCGTGGCGCCGCCGGTGATGTCGTTCTCCAGCTCGTCCAGCGTGTAGCCGACGGCAAGCTTGGCCGCGATCTTGGCGATCGGGAAACCGGTCGCCTTCGAAGCCAAGGCAGATGAGCGCGAGACGCGCGGGTTCATCTCGATGACGACCAGGCGGCCATCGGCCGGGTTGACGGCGAACTGCACGTTGGAGCCGCCGGTCTCGACGCCGATCTCGCGCAGCACCGCGATCGAGGCGTTGCGCATCATCTGGTATTCTTTGTCGGTGAGCGTCAGAGCAGGGGCGACGGTGATCGAGTCGCCGGTGTGCACGCCCATCGGGTCGATGTTCTCGATCGAGCAGACGATGATGCAATTGTCCGCCTTGTCGCGGACGACCTCCATCTCATACTCCTTCCAGCCGAGCACGCTCTCCTCGATCAGCACTTCGGTGGTCGGCGAGGCGTCGAGGCCGGACTGGACGATCTCGTAGAATTCGGCGCGGTTGTAGGCGATGCCGCCGCCGGTGCCGCCCATGGTGAAGGACGGGCGAATGATGGCGGGCAGGCCGACATGGTCGAGCGCTTGTGCTGCGATCGCCATGCCATGGCTGATGTAGCGCTGCTTGCGGTCGCCTTCGCCGAGGTTCCAGCGGGTTTCCAAGGCATCGAGCGCGGCGTCGAGGTCGGCCGGGGCTTCGGCCTTGACCGCGGCGCGCTCGGCCTCATGTGTCTTGCGGTCGGTGTTCTTGACGTCGGTGGCGTTGGCCAGCATCGACTTCGGGGTTTCCAGGCCGATCTTCTTCATCGCCTCGCGAAACAGCGCGCGGTCCTCGGCCTTGTCGATGGCCGTGGCGTCGGCGCCGATCATCTCGACATTGTAGCGCTCGAGCACGCCCATGCGGCGCAGCGACAAAGCGGTGTTGAGCGCGGTCTGGCCGCCCATGGTCGGCAGCAGCGCGTCGGGCCGTTCCTTGGCAATGATCTTGGCGACGACTTCAGGCGTGATTGGCTCGATATAGGTGGCGTCGGCCAGTTCCGGGTCGGTCATGATGGTGGCCGGGTTGGAATTGACCAGGATGACGCGAAAACCCTCTTCCTTCAGCGCCTTGCAGGCCTGGGTGCCGGAATAGTCGAACTCGCAGGCCTGGCCGATGACGATGGGGCCGGCCCCGATGATCAGGATCGACTTGATGTCAGTGCGTCTTGGCATGTCATAGGTCCGTTTGGCGGGCGGCTTGCACAAAAAACCGGGACGGGAAGACCCGGCCGGTTGTGCTCGCGATTCTGGTATCAGGCTAGGAGGGCCTTATAGGGAAGAGTTTTGCGGGATGTAACCCCGAAAATGAGGGATTGGGCAGTAGGGCAGTAGGGCAGTAGGGCAGTAGGGCAGTAGGGCAGTAGGATGGCTTCGTGCGCCTTCTAAAACATACTGCCTTACTGCCCTACTGCCTTACTCCCCTAAATTCTAATCCCCCAGCGCCAGCTGATCCGTGATCTCGAAGCGTTCGGACACGCCGACGCGGATCATGTTCAGGCTGCCTTCGCGGGTGAAGCGGAAGTCGCTGGGCGCGTCGGAGCCTGCCGGCTGGCCGGCGACGAAGGAGATGATACGCGTGCCGCCGTCTGGCCAGGTGATCGTGACGTCGGCCTTGTCGCTGCCCTTGCGCACGACGCTGACCGCGCAACGCGTCATCGGTTCGCCGACATAGCGGGCACACGGAATTTCATTGGCGGCATGGCCGGACGGCGGTTCCAGCCGCGCGACGGTCTGCGAGTCAGGTGGCGGGGCAGTGGATGCCCGGGCCGCGACCGGCTCTTCGATCTCGCCGGTCGTCGGGTTTTCCTGCGCAGCGAAAGCCAGGCCGTAGGCATCCTGCATGGCCGTCCGGCCGATTTCGGCGGCTGATTTCTGCGTGCTTTCGGCGCCGGTCACCGGATCGGCGCCGCCAAGCCGCGCCGTCAGGTCGGGCGGTGGCTGTGGCTGTGCAGGGATATCCGAGCCGGTGGCAACAGCATCCGCGCTGTTTGCCGCGGCGGGTGCATCGGCCGGTTTTGTCTCGCCTTCGACATAGGGGGCCGGATTGAGCGGGATGAGGTAGCGCGCCGGCGCCCATCCGCTGGCCTTCGGATCGTCGGATTCAACCTTGCACCACTGATGGCCGTCAATGTCGTTGCAACCGAGATTTTTCACACGCGCACCACTGGCCAGGCGTGTCTCGGTCTTGCCGATCGGCGATGGCTTGGTGCGGAGATTGAGAAGATCGTCCGGCGCCAGGCCGGTCACGATGGAGATGACGAGTTCCGGCGCCTCTTCGGCCATCTCTTCAGCCATAGTGGGGGCAATGGCCAGCCATGCCGCCATCAGCAGCGGCACAGCAATCAGCGCATGCAGGGTTGTTCGGAGCGAAACTGTGCGCCTCATCATTTGGCCGTGCGCGGATACTCAAAGACACCATGCCGCGACGGATCGAGCCCGCCGCATGCCCGGCCGGTTTTATAAGGGACGACGCGCCGCCATGTAAGTCCGAAAATTCGACCGCCGTTTCGCCTGTGCCAGCCCACCCACCAGACGGTGAGCCAGTTCAGCCGGGCGGCACGAACGCGGTGCGTTCAGCCTGAGGCATGAGCAAGCTCAACCTGACATAAATCCGGTCCTGAGCCCGTGAGCCCATTCCGGCCGGCCCGCTTGTTCGGCCTGTCTGGCCGCGGCCTCATGGTCGTAGTCGACGGCGATGGCCTCGAAGCGGTCGGGCCGGTCGCCACCACCCAAGGTGACGATGCCATAGCGCGCATGCGGCGAGCCCTGTTCGGAGACATGCGCCGGCGGCGTCGAATCGTCGTAGGCGGGGCAGCCGATGCTGCCCGGATTGAAGATGACGGGACCATCGGGGATGCCGATCAGTTCCGGGCGGTGGCTGTGGCCGCACAGCGCGATGCGGTAGGCGGGGTCGAGCACCTTCAGCCGGCGCCGGATTGCCGCCAGCGGCGCGCGCACCAAC
>NZ_RZQG01001739.1:0-506 GCF_003998635.1 Mesorhizobium sp. M7D.F.Ca.US.004.03.1.1 | reverse complement strand
CACCATCATCAACGACATCCTCGATTTCTCGAAGATCAATGCCGGGCAACTCACCCTCGACCCCGCTCCCTTCCGCCTTTCCGAGGCGGTCGAGGATGTGGCGACGCTGGTATCGGCGCGCGTCGCCGAAAAGAACCTCGAACTGATCGTGCGCGTCGACCCGCGCCTGCCGGCCCATGTCGTCGGCGACGCCGGCCGGTTCCGGCAGATCATCACCAACCTGCTCGGCAACGCGGTGAAGTTCACCGAAAAGGGTCATGTGCTGATCGATGTCGGCGGCGAGATCGTCAACGACGTGGTCCAGCTCAAGGTTCGCGTCGAGGACACCGGCATCGGCATACCGGCCGAGAAACTGCAGAACGTGTTCGAGAAATTCGCGCAGGTCGACGGCTCGTCCACCCGCCGTCATGAGGGCACTGGGCTGGGCCTCGCCATCGCCGCCCGCCTCGTCGACCTGATGGCAGGCAAGATCGGCGTCGAGAGCGAGATCGGCCGCGGTTCCGTGT
>NZ_RZQG01001738.1:0-509 GCF_003998635.1 Mesorhizobium sp. M7D.F.Ca.US.004.03.1.1 | reverse complement strand
CCCCGGCTGTTCCCCTCGCCTATCAGCTGCGCGACTGGATGCCGGAGGACGGCGGCCGGCTCACCGACACGATCTACGAACCCTACGCGCTCCAGTCGATCGACATTCCCCGCGCAAAGCCGCATCCGACGCCGCTCGTGCAGTCAGCCGCCATGGCCGCCATCGCGCCGCCAAAACCTTCCTATCGGCCGCTTCTTCCTGATGCGATCATCGACGAGGGCCTGCTGTCGGACGCCCAGCTCGAAAGCGTCATCTATGCCGGCGAAGCCCATTGCGGCCATCTCGCCGGCACCTGGACGGTTGACGACACCTGCGATGCCGTCTCGGCCGCGCCAGAAGGGGCTGCGAACGCTGTCCGCTTCCGCCGTGGATGGTTTTTGGGCGATGGAACCGGCTGCGGCAAGGGACGGCAAGTCGCAGGCATCATCCTCGACAATTGGCTGCAGGGGCGCCGCCGTGCGATCTGGATTTCCAAGTCGGACAAATTGCTTGAGGACGCTCAGCGAGAT
>NZ_RZQG01001737.1:0-511 GCF_003998635.1 Mesorhizobium sp. M7D.F.Ca.US.004.03.1.1 | reverse complement strand
AGGTTTCGATGCGGTCCGGCCGGATCGAGGCGCCCGTCAAGGTGACGGCCTGGTGCCATTGTCGCAGACGCTGAGGCTCGCGGTCCGCTTTTCGCTGCGCGAGATGCGCGGCGGCCTGTCCGGCTTCCTGATCTTCCTCGCCTGCATCGCGCTCGGCGTTGCGGCCATCGGCGGCGTCAACTCGGTGGCGCGTTCGATCACCGCCGGTGTCGCCAATCAGGGCCAGACGCTGCTTGGCGGCGATCTTCGCTTCCAGATCAACCAGCGTGACGCCAGCCAGCCCGAACGCGGCTTCCTTGATGGGCTGGGCGAGATTTCCAGAACCGCCAGCATGCGCTCGATGGCGCGTCTCGCCGACGGAACCGACCAGGCGCTGGTCGAGGCCAAGGCGGTCGACCATGCCTATCCGCTCTATGGCACGCTCGAGACCGAGCCGGCGCTGTCGAAGCAGGAACTGTTCGGCGAAGAGTTCGGTGTTTTCGGCGCCGCGGCCCCCGATCTGCTGTTCGAG
>NZ_RZQG01001736.1:0-511 GCF_003998635.1 Mesorhizobium sp. M7D.F.Ca.US.004.03.1.1 | reverse complement strand
AACTACGGCTGATCGTGTTAGAATGGGCTTTGCAAGCCGCACCGCGCGGTGCGGGATTGCACCGTGATCGACTGGGATGACGTTCGCTACTTTCTTGCCGTCGCGCACGCTTGCCGGCCACAGTGGCGAGCGATGGCCGGTAGGGCGGCGCTGGATCAAACTCACCGAGCGTGTCGTGTCGATGGCGCAATCGGACAGTCCTGTCCTGCCGACATTCCGGAATGCGGCTTTTCGGGTGATCGGCCGCGCCACACTGCAACGGCCATTTCTCGAGCGTGTCGCCGGTTTGAAGGAATGATGCGTTGGCCATAAACCTTTTGGCCGCACATGCGTTGTTCCCTCTCCAAGCCGAGGAGACGATCATGCAGATGAAGTCGGAAATAGCGGGCGAAGCGGCCAAGCAACGCCATATCCAGCGTGGCATCGATGCCAAGGACAAATCGAAAGGCAATGGCAAGCAGCAAGGCGCCATGCAGGCGGGTGCGCGCGAGTATCCCGAACCTCCCTTCCC
>NZ_RZQG01001735.1:0-512 GCF_003998635.1 Mesorhizobium sp. M7D.F.Ca.US.004.03.1.1 | reverse complement strand
GTCGAGACCCATCTATTGAAGGGCAAGGAGACTGCTCATGTCGTACGCTCGACGAGACGCGACCGAAATCATCGCTGCCGCTGGCGACCTGGAATTGGCACAGCGGGCCATGGCGCGCGACGGCGCTGCCTTCCGCGTCATCATCAAGACGCATAACCAGCGGCTTTACCGCATTGCGCGCGGCGTGGTGCGCAATGACAGCGAGGCCGAGGACATCGTCCAGGAGGCCTATGTCCGGGCCTTTGCCCATCTCGAGAGTTTTCGCGGCGATGCCTCGCTCGGCACGTGGCTGTCGCGCATCGTCATCAATGAAGCGCTCGGCCGGTTGCGTAAAAGACGGCGAACGGTGGCGATGCCCGAGAACCCCCAGGCCGAGATTATCCAGTTTCCCCTCAACCCCAGCGACGATCCGGAGCGGACGATGGCGCAACGGCAGATCCTCCAACTGGTGGAACGCGCAACTGACAGCCTTCCAGACGTCTACCGGATGGTGTTCGTGGCGCGGGTGATCG
>NZ_RZQG01001734.1:0-512 GCF_003998635.1 Mesorhizobium sp. M7D.F.Ca.US.004.03.1.1 | reverse complement strand
AGAGATTATCGATGCGTGCCAGCAGAGCGGCGTCGAACTCTTTGTCATCTATCAGATGCGTTATGCGGAAGCTTCAAGGAAGATCAAGGCCAGCATCGAGAGCGGTGATCTTGGTCGCATCATCCTCGTCAATGTGATCGACAACGAGTATCGCACGCCGGAGTACTACGCTGGGGACTATTGGCGTGGCACTCAGGAATTTGAGGGCGGCGGCTGCCTGATGACGCAGACCACGCACCTCCTCGACCTTGCCCAGTATTTGGTTGGCCCGGTCGAATCGACTTTTGCCCATGTCAAAACCGCTGCCCACGAGATCGAGACAGAGGACCTCGCGGTTGCAACCCTCAAATTCGACAATGGCGCGCTTGGCATCGTCAGCAGTTCCACTGCAGCTTATCCTGCCCAGCGCCACATCGTCTCGATCGTGGGCACCGACGGCACGATCTCGATGAATGGCGAGTACGATCAGATCGTATTCCAGGGGCTGCGCAGCGGCGGCGAGACGATTGACG
>NZ_RZQG01001733.1:0-513 GCF_003998635.1 Mesorhizobium sp. M7D.F.Ca.US.004.03.1.1 | reverse complement strand
GGGCTGGGCGCGTCGAGTCCATCAGCTCATAGCCGACGACGACGAGGCTGCCGGCCCGCCCGGTGGAGCGCAGCGCCGCGATGGTGCCGGTGATGCCGCCACCGGCGACATAGAGGCCGGACAGATCCGGATTTTCGTTCAGCAGCTTCTCGGTCATCTCCTGCGCGATGGCGCTCGATTCGAAGGTCAGCAGCGGCTCCAGCAGGGTGAAGCCAGGCGCGTGCTCGCGGAAAAAGGAACGGAAGCCGCTTTCGTTCATTTCCTGGCAGCGGTAGCGATGATTGCCGACGAGGATGCCCAATTTGCCGGGCGCCCGGCAGACATGCTCAAACACCCAGGCGGCGGTGCGCCCGACCTTCCAGTTGTCCAGTCCGATGTAGTGAACCTGACCCGTCGCCGAGATCTGCGAGATCAGCGCAAACACCGGCACGTTGCGCGCCTGCAGCGCGTCGACCGCCTGGGTGACCAGCGGATGGACGGCGGCGACAACGCCGACGGCGTCGCATTCGGCAC
>NZ_RZQG01001732.1:0-514 GCF_003998635.1 Mesorhizobium sp. M7D.F.Ca.US.004.03.1.1 | reverse complement strand
GTCGAAGACCACATCGAAGCCTTCGCCTGATGTCGCCTCCCTGACCAGATCGGGCGCCGCGCCGCGCGAGCCGTCGAGGGTCTGGAAACCAAGCTCATTCGCGGCGAAGGCGAGCCTTTCACTGCTCATGTCGAGCAGCGTCACGTCGAGCTCGGCGATGCGGGCGAAGATGGCGGTGCCGAGTCCGATCGGGCCGGCGCCGATGACCAGCGTGCGGGCGCCGGGTTCGGCACATGAGCGCCGCACGGCATGCGCACCAATCGCCAGGAACTCGACGGCGGCGGCGTCGGCCAGAGACAGGCCGTTTGCCGGATAGAGATTTTGCGCCGGCACCAGGATGCGTTCGCACATGGCGCCGTCGCGATGCACGCCGAGCACCTCGATCCTGACGCAGCAATTCGGCTTGCCGTGCCGGCAGGCGATGCATTTTCCGCAGGAAAGATAGGGGTTGATGACGACCGGCTCGCCAACGGCCAGTTCGACGCCTTCGCCGGTCTCCACCACGGTACCCGAT
>NZ_RZQG01001731.1:0-515 GCF_003998635.1 Mesorhizobium sp. M7D.F.Ca.US.004.03.1.1 | reverse complement strand
ATCCCCTATCCCCTGGTGTTGAAGACACTCGGCAAGTCGATCGCGATTGCCCCCGGCACCGAACTCAACTGCCCGATGGCCGAGGCGGCGGCCCGTTTTGCCGCCGATGTGATCCAGCCGGCGGCGAAAGTCGAATTCGGCGCAGACCTGAAATCGATCAGCCAGGCATCGGCCTTTGTCTGCCGGCCACGTCATGGCACCCGGAAACTGTCGGAGCACGCCTTCGGCAACGCGCTCGACATCGCCAGTTTCACGCTATCGGATGGCAAAAAGATCGAGGTCGGCCCTGCCCCGCCCGAGAAGGACGGCAAATTCCTCAACGCCGTGCGCAAGGCCGCCTGCGGACCCTTCAACACCGTGCTCGGCCCAGGCGCCGACGCCGATCATTCCTTGCATTTCCATCTTGATCTCGAACCGCGCCGGCACGGCGGGACGTTCTGCCAGTGAAGATGGTTGGCCGGGGCCGCGTGCCGCAATTCGGCCGCAGGCATGAACGCGGGCACTGAGTTTTCCTT
>NZ_RZQG01001730.1:0-516 GCF_003998635.1 Mesorhizobium sp. M7D.F.Ca.US.004.03.1.1 | reverse complement strand
GCGCCGCGAAGACGGCGGCGGTGACGACATTCTCGACCGCATCGGGATCGGCGGCTGCGTCGACGACGATACAGCGTTCCGGCTCGGCCTCCGCGATCGCCAGAAACGCCTCGCGGCGGGCCTGGTGGATCGCTAGCGTCTCCTTTTCGAAGCGGTCGGCGGCTGCCTCGGTACCGCGCCGCAGCGTTGCGCGCCTCAGGCCTTCCGCCGGATCGATATCGAAGATCAGCGTCATGTCCGGCATCATGCCGTTGATGGCTACCTGCTCCAGCGTGTCCATAAACGCCGGGTCGATGCCGCCGGTGACGCCCTGGTAGACGCGCGAGGAATCGAGGAAACGGTCACAAAGCACGATGGAGCCACGCTCGACCGCCGGCCGGATGACCTGCTCGACATGGTCGGACCGCGCGGCGGCGAAAAGCAGCGCTTCCATCTTCGGCCCGAACGGTTCGGCGGCGCCCGAAAGCAGCACATGCCTGACCGCTTCGGCGCCCGGCGAACCGTTCGGGCCGAAGA
>NZ_RZQG01000172.1:0-8753 GCF_003998635.1 Mesorhizobium sp. M7D.F.Ca.US.004.03.1.1 | reverse complement strand
TGCAAGCCCGAGGGCTGAGAGGAGGGACTTCTTCATGGATCGTTTCCTTTTCTTTCGCGGGCGTCTATGAATCGGGGCGATAGCCCGACCGCCGCGAATGGGATTACGCTCCCGATTTTTTTCGTCAGTATTTCCCGATTGTAGAATTTTGTTTCTGGACTGTTTCTGGGGAATCCGGGCGGCGACTTGGCCGCCCTGTTCGACTACATCGGCGGAACGACACCATTGTTTCCGACCACGACGCGACTGCTGCTCAGCGTGCCGCCGCTGTCCCGCTGAGCGGTAACGAAGACCGTAGCGCCCGGCTTGAGATCGGTCGGTGCGGCCGGCGCGAAGGTGACGACTGGCGTGTTGTCGGGGATCGAAATCTTCTTTGTCTGGCCATTGTCATAGGTCAGCGTGACCGCTCGACCGCTTACATCGGTGACGTCGGCGACGGTGCCGTTGGTCATCCGGCTGTTTGGCTGCAGGTCCCAGGGACGGTCACCTTCGCCGGTGCCTTTCAGCGCGGCCGGGAAAACCACCACCTCCAGGGCACCGCTGCCGCCATCCGCTTTCGACACGGAGGCGATGCCGAGGAAATCGCCCTGCTTGATGTCCTTTACGGATGCGTTGGCGACGCCTGAGATCTTCCAGTCGGCATTGAGCTTGATTGCCGAAGTATCGCCCTGGCGGGTTTTCACGGTGAGCAGCGATGGTTCGAAACTGACCACGGTGCCGCGCACGCGCTGCGCGTCCGCCGCTTGAGCGCTGCCCACACCGGCGACGGAAAGGCTGGAGATCGTGCCGAGCACGACCATGAGTGTCTTCAAGTTCATTGCAGAGGTCCTTCCGGAAACGAGCTGGCTGGAACCGGATGGTTTTCACGCCAGCGACTTGGGGATAACGAACGAGCGGGGCGAAACTGCCGGGCAAAAGGTCAATCGAGCATTCAAAACAACTTGATCGCGACGTGTACCCGATCCCGCGGTTCACGATCCCGTGACGGTCCGTTTGGCTCTTGGCAAATCGCTGCCGAGCGGGCATCTTCCCGATCGTCTCAGGCAACACTCCTCATTTGATCAAACTCTTTCAGTCATGGAGTTGCCAATGCCCCATAATGCAAAAAGCGAAGCCCTCTCCGAACCGGCAACCAACGGGAGCGGGCCAGATTACAGCACCCTCAGAGCGATGCGGGAGGCCCGCGGCTACAGCGTGGAAAAGCTGTCCCTGACATGCGGACTGTCGGTCGATGAGATTGAGGATATCGAGAACGGGAGGATAACGGATCCGTCGAAGCTGCGTCGTATTGTGTCCGCGCTTCGACTTTCCCAGGAGGCTCTGATCAGCCCTGTGCCGACACCGGCGGCGCAAGGTCGATCCCTGGCATAGATCCGCGCCAAGCATTCTAGAGCTAGAGAAACCCGCCAAGGCCCCTTGGCGGGTTTCCTCGTACCTGCCGCAGCGTTCCGCTTCAGCCTGGCGCTTGCCGATTTGTATGTCGCACGTCCTTATACGCGCGGCGGCCTTGGCTGCCGGACCGCAATCCGCCGTCCTTCACGGTTTTGAACCATGGGTTTTCGACATGAGCCTGGACTCCGTTCGTGCCTTCTTCGCCGCCCACGCACCCGACATCGATGTCATCGTGACCGAGGCGAGCTCGGCTACGGTGGCATTGGCGGCTGAGGCGCATGGCGTGCTGCCGGCGCAGATCGCCAAGACGATCTGCCTGCGCGTCGGCGACCGCACCATGCTGGTGGTGACCAGCGGCATCGCCAGGCTGGACAACCGCAAGTTCAAGGACCAGTTCGGCGGCAAGCCGCGCATGCTCGACGCCGCCGAGGTTGTCGAAGCGACCAGCCACCCGGTCGGCGGCGTCTGCCCGTTCGGCCTGCCGGCGCCGCTGCCGGTT
Source organism: Mesorhizobium sp. M7D.F.Ca.US.004.03.1.1 (assembly GCF_003998635.1). Taxonomy (NCBI): domain Bacteria; kingdom Pseudomonadati; phylum Pseudomonadota; class Alphaproteobacteria; order Hyphomicrobiales; family Phyllobacteriaceae; genus Mesorhizobium; species Mesorhizobium sp. M7D.F.Ca.US.004.03.1.1. The sequence goes on along the minus strand of NZ_RZQG01000172.1, from coordinate 6,862 downwards.
TATTGCGACGTATCGCTGCGCGAATTCGAAGAGGTGGTGCCAGCGGCAGGCGCCACCAATGCAGCGGTGCGGATTGCGCCGCAGGGGATGGTTGAGCTTATCGGCGCTGAGTGGGTTGATGTTTGCCAGGGGTAGATCAAGAACACACCGCAGCGAGCATCACAGGCCCGGTTTCAGTCGCGCCCATGACCTACCCCCGGCATTATTGGGTCTTTATAGTCCTATCATTTTGCAAAATATCCAGGACTTTGTCACCAGAATTTGATGGAGGTGACGCTGGTGTTGTTACTATCACCTGTTTGCCATCTTTATTGACGATCTCAACCTTCTGCGGCGGCTTTGGAGTGTTGTCAAACAGCGATATGTCCAGCGTGTTTGTCAGCGTCTGATGGCCAGTGAATCCCACCTCCCCATTGGCGCTCACAAGGGTGAACCCGGGCTTGAAGCTTCCATCGTAGTCGATGCCAAATTCGATCGTGTGGCCGAACTCCCCGGGTTTCAGGTGATTGCTCACCGCAGACCTCAACCAGTCGCCAAGGCCCAAATCTCCATGAAAGGGTTTCAACCCTTTCATATCCGCACACCACCCACCCGTTGCTTCGTCCTGGGTCACGGTTCCCTTCAAGACGGTGGTCTCGAATTTGCGATCAAGAAGTGAGAAGCCCGCCCCAAGGTTTATTTTATGCGTGTTGTATGGAACTCCCCATTGCAATGTGTTGATTCCGGCTCCGTACTTGCGTTCGATTTTCAAGGTAATAATATAGGAGGCAGCATAAGGTTTTAGCGCGCTATTCGCTCCTGACGCACTGCGCAGCGCGGCAGAAATTTGACAGTGGACGGCGTCCTTAACACTCGCGGGCGTGACACCTTGGACAGCGACTTGATTTGTCCCGCAACCAGATACTGCAAGAATAGCTATTAAATTCCAGTAGCGCATTTAATCCCCCGATCCCCAAAAAGAATCAGGTTGCGCGCGTCAAATGTACAAATCAATCGCAGAAGTTTATCTGTTTTTTTACTGAAATAACGTTATCTTATTGTTTGTATTAATTTTTAGGCGCGCCTGACGGGAATTCGCGGGCTGTGAATATCGGGGAAAACTCCCACGATATCAGTACCCACGGCCATATCCGAGAATGGAAGGGACACGGTGCGTCGTAAAAACTGGGGATTGCAAGGATTATTGGTCGGAGTGGCCGGATTCGAACCGACGACCCCTTGACCCCCAGTCAAGTGCGCTACCGGGCTGCGCTACACTCCGGACCGGTCGCGATGTATCGTGATAACCCCGTGCGGGTCAACCGAATTCCGCGACTTTTATCCCGCTGCGATTGCGGGTGCTGATGAGCGCTGCAAGGCAGGCCGCAAGAGCAGCTGGTGGCGGTATTCCAGCGCGATGGCGCCCCAGATCAGGCCGAGCAGCAGGTAGACATGGCGCCAATGGTCGATGTCGATGAAGGTGCCGAGCCCGATATTGCCGATGAAGGCGACATAGGCGCACAGGAGATAGGGCTGCCATGGCCGGTCGCGCAGCAGGATGCGGAATCCGGCTGCCATCGTCCAGGCGACGAGCGTGAGGAACGACACGAAGCCGAGCCAGCCATAGTCCATCAGCATCTTCAGCCAGATGTCGTGGGTGTCTTCGCCGAAGATCGTGCCGAAGACCAGCGGGCCGATGCCGAACGGATGCTCCATCGCCATCTGGAAGCCGATGCCGTAGCGGGCGAAGCGGCCGAGGCGGGCGGTGTCGTAGCTCTGCTCGAGATGGGCGCGGTTGGAAAACATCTCCGACACGCCGGGCAGCTGCAGGATGACGATCATGGCGACGACCAGCAGCGCCAGCGCGGCGATCGTCATCACCACCACGCGCAGCCGGAACATGCCGCTGGCGCTTTGCAGGAACAGGCAGCCGGTGAGCAGGACTGCCGAGACGGCGAACATGCCCCAGGCGCCGCGCGAGAACGAGAAGAAGATACCGGCGGTGATGATCAGCAGCGGCACTGCCAAAAGCGGCATGCGCGTGACCGGTCCGGTCAAAAGCAGATAGAGCAGATAGATGCCGGGCAGCACCAGGAACGGTCCGAACACGTTCGGGTCCTGGAAGGCGCCGGCGGCACGGTCGTATTTGGTGAACATTTCGGCGCCCGGAAAGGCGTGGAAATAGCCTGCAATGCCAAGCAGCGAGGTCGCCACGGCGGAAACCACGTAGGCAATGAAGATCAGTCGGTAGAGGCTCGGCTGTACAGCGGTGATCGATGCGAAGAACACCGCGCTGAAGGCAAGAAACAGCGATACGGCGAGATAGAGCGGCGTGTTGGCGAGGTCCGCCATCTGCGTCATGGAGATCATGCCGCCAATGTTCATCGTCACCAGCAGGACCAGGAGCGGCGTGGCCGCGCGGGAAATCCTCAAGCCGAAAAGCGCCCAGATGGCGATCAGCCCAGCCATGTAGAGTTCATAGGGCGCCGGCTCGCTGATGACGAAGCCGGACAGCAGAATGCCGAGGAAGACCGCGCCCGAGGAAATCAGCGCGGTCAGCTTGGCGTTGACCGCCGCGCGCGGCAAATCATGGCTGATCGCGCTCAATAGGCGTTTTCCGTGTTGAGCAGCCGGATCGGCGTCAGGAACAGGATCCGCAAGTCGAACAGCAGCGACCAGTTCTCGATGTAGTAGAGATCATATTCCGTCCGCATGCGGATCTTCTCGTTGGTGTCCATCTCGCCGCGCCAGCCATTGATCTGCGCCCAGCCGGTGACGCCGGGCTTGACCTTGTGGCGCGCGAAATAGCCGTCGACCACTTCATTGTAGAGCAAATTGTGCGACTGCGCGGCGATGGCATGCGGGCGTGGACCGACCAACGACAGCGAACCCAAGAGCGAGTTGAAGAACTGCGGCAGCTCGTCGATCGAGGTCTTGCGGATGAAGCGGCCGACGCGGGTGACGCGCGGGTCGTTCTTGGTCACCGTCTGCTTGGCGGTCGGGTCGGCCTTGTCCGTATACATCGAGCGGAACTTGTAGACCTCGATGATCTCGTTGTTGAAACCGTGCCGCTTCTGGTGGAACAGCACCGGCCCCTTGCTGTCGAGCTTGATGGCGATCGCGGTCGCCAGCATCACCGGCGAGAACACCACGATGCCGATCAGGCTGAAGACGATGTCGAAGGCGCGCTTGGCAACCGAATCCCAGTCGTTGATCGGCTTGTCGAAGATGTCGAGCATCGGCACCGCGCCGATGTAGGAATAGGCGCGCGGGCGAAACTGCAGCGCGTTGGAATGCGCCGACAGCCGGATGTCGACCGGCAGCACCCACAGTTTCTTCAGCAACTGCAGCACGCGCGATTCGGCGGTCAGCGGCAGCGATACGATCAGCATGTCAATGCGGGCGATGCGGGCGAATTCGATCAGTTCCGAAATGGTGCCGAGCTTGGGATAGCCAGCGACGATGGGCGGCGAGCGCTTGTCGCCGCGATCGTCGAAGATGCCGCAGATGCGGATATCGTTGTAGGGCTGTTTTTCGACTGAGCGGATCAGGACTTCCGCCGCCTTGCCGCCGCCGACGATCACGGCGCGCCGCTCCATGCGGCCATCACGCGCCCAGGCCCGGATCAGCTTCGACATCACCAGCCTGAGGCCGAAGATGAGAACGAAGCCGATGACGAACCAGGTGCCGAACAAAAGGCGCGAATAGTCTTCCGACATCTTCGTGGCGAACGCGGTCAACGCCATCAGCGCGAAGGCGCCAGCCCAGGCCAGCAGGATGCGGCTGAAATTGGCGATGGGCCGCATCAGGGCGACGATCTGGTAGCAGTCGGTGACGTCGAGCAGCACCACGGCAAGGAACGACGCGGCCGCGATCGTCAGCGGATATTGCCAGGCGAGATAGTTGAAGAACCCGACATAATGGAAATAGACGCCGAGCCCGGACAGCAGCAACAACCCGAATTCGACCATGCGCAGGACGCCACTGACCATGATCGGCGACATGGTATCGCGCCTGTACTGCGAAGCGACCTGGCGGGCGACATCGTTCATGCCGCCAGGCGTGTCGCCATCGGCCGGGCCGTCGAATTTACGCACCGCCTCTGGTGAAAAGCGGCGCGCGGGGTCGATCTCGTTCATGGGGCTTTCCGCAAGCTTCCCTTCGGTGAATAGCAAAAGAGAGCTAAGAAACCCTTGAAACAACCCGTGGCTTTGAAACGGCTTGGCCTTTGCGTCTATTTGCCGAGCGCGGCGAAGTAGGCCTTCTCGATGTCGGCGGCCATCACATCGGCGCCGAAGCGCGCCTTGAGGTCGGCGCCATCGGGCATCAGGTCGTGATAGGCGGCGGGGTCGGCCAGCGCCTGGCTCATCTTGTCGGCAAGCTCGACCGGGTCGGGCTGGATCAGGGCAGGGGAACCGGTGCCGAATATTTCTGGAATGCCGCCGACCGCGGTTGCGATCATCGGCTTTCCCGCGGCAAGCGTTTCCAGCACGATATAGGGCATGGCCTCGGCGCGCGAGGGAACGATGACGAGCGCCGCCAGCGCAAAAGCCTCCCTGGCCGGCATCGGCGGCAGGAAGCGGACATGGCGCTCAATCCCGAGGCGTTTCACTTGCGCGTGGTAACGCGGCAGGTCGTCTCCGTCGCCGACCATCACCGCGGTCAGCGCGCGGCCGAACTGGGGGCCGGCGAGGGCCAGTGCATCGATGAAGATGTCCGGTCCCTTCAGGTCGCGCATCATGCCGATATAGAGCAGATCGGCCGCGTCGGGCTCCGTGACCACCGGTTCGAATTCGGTGGCGCGCAGGCCGTTATAGACCAGGGCGTTGGGAATGGGCGGCTCGCCGACCTTCCTGCGATATGTTCGCCGTTCATAGTCGGAGACAAACAGCAGGTAGTCGGTGAAGCGGGCCATGAAGCGCTCGAGCGCGAAGAATAGCTTTCCGGTGGTCGTGTTCTCGTCATAGTGGAGAGAGCCACCATGCGGTGAATAAAGGCGGGCTACGCGAGACCTTGATACCCGCAACAATGAGCCGAACAGACGGGCATAAGCGCCACCCTTGGCGCCGTGCCCGTGCAACACGTCCGGCCGCAATTCCTTGATGATCCTGTAAGTGCGCCAGGCCGAGGCAAGGTCGCCCGGGCCGACATGGCGCTGCATCGGCGTGCGATGGATGCCGAGCGCCAGCATGTCCTGCATCTGCTCGAACAGATGTTCCTCGAACTCGCCGCCGGTGGTCGAATCGCAGACGATACCGACGGAATGCCCGGCCGCGACCTGCGCCTCGGTCAGATCGCGCACATGCCGGAAAATTCCTCCGACGGGTGAACGAAAGCAATGGACGATCCTGAGTGTGTCCGCCACTTGGTATCTGTCAGAACAGACGTTCGCGGACGTAGACGGTATCGCCGGGCAGCAGCGGGTCAGAGGTGACCACGCGGCCTGTCATCACCTTGCCGTTGATGTCGCGGGTGATGTCGACGCTTTCCTGATTGGCGCGCGGCGAGAAACCGCCGGCAATGGCGATTGCCTTCTGCACTGTCAGGCCGGGGACGTAAGAGTATTGCCCCGCGGCTCCGACTTCGCCCATGACGAAGATCGGCCGGTAGCGGTCGATCTCGACCGAGACGTCGGGATCGCGCAGGTAGCCTTGCCGCAATTTGTCGGCGATTGCCTTTTCCATCTGCTGCGCGGTGTGGCCGCGCGCTGGTATGGCGCCGACAAGCGGGAAGGAGAGGTAGCCCGACTGGTCGACGCTGTAGGTGTTGGTCAGCCCGTCCTGCTCGAACACGGTGACGCGGACGCGGTCGCCGGCGCCAAGACGATAGGGCTGATCGAGTACCTCATGAAAGGCCGCCGGCGTCGGCCGGTAACTGGAACAGCCAGCAAGCATCGATACGGCAAGCAGAGCGCGAAACAGGGAAGCAGTGCTTTTCATGACCGGACAGGTACCTTCGACTGGCCGCTGCAGCGTCGCAGCAAACATCAGGGATCGAGGCCCGTTATCATCCTGTTAGGGTTAATGGCCGGTAAAGGGAGCGGCCGACACGCGGCGCATCGACAAGAGTTTTACGATTTTTGGCGGTTTTGTTTATCCCCCGCCAGTAAACCCTAACAGGAACTTACCGCGATCTTAACGGCTGAGTTACCATAGTTGTTTACGGTGCGTGCTGACCCAGTATCGGAGTAGGGATGCATGTCCGTTCAGTCCGCGGCCGCAGATGTCGACGTCGATCTCAGGCAGCTCTTCGCCAGCCTAGCGAGGAACTGGCTGCGCATAGTTGTCGTCGTCCTGGTGGTGACGGGGCTGGCGTTCGCCTTCGCTTCGCTGGCGACTCGGCACTATAAGGCCGAGACGCAGGTGGAGATCGCTCCGCGTGAATCCGTCTATACGCGGCCGGCCAGCAACAACAACGACACCGACAAGCCAATTCTCGACGAGCAAGGCGTCGCCACCCAGGTCCAGATAATTTCCTCCAACGAAATCCTCAAGCAGGTCGCGCAAAAGCTTGGTCTGGAAAAGCTGCCCGAGTTCGACGAAGCGCTCGATATGTCGCCGTTGAGCCGTGCTCTGGTTCTAGTTGGCCTGAAAAGCGACCCGATGGAAATTCCGACGGAAGAGCGCGTCCTCAAGAAAATGCACGAGAAGCTCAACGTCTATGGCGTCGAGAAGACCCGCATCATTGCTATCGAGTTCTCATCGGAAGATCCCAAGCTGGCGGCCGCCATACCGGACGCCATTGCCGCCGCCTATATAGCGGGGCAAGGGGCGGCCAAGCTGGAATCGAACAACGCTGCCGCCGACTTTCTGGCGCCGGAGATCGCCGATCTGCAGCAGCAGGTCAAAACCGCCGAGGCGAAAGTCGCCGCCTACCGCTCACA
>NZ_RZQG01001729.1:0-516 GCF_003998635.1 Mesorhizobium sp. M7D.F.Ca.US.004.03.1.1 | reverse complement strand
ATGATGATCTGCAGCCGTGCCTCGTTGAAGATCGCGCTGACGTCGCTGCGGGTGTTGAACAGGAAACTGTCGCCGAGAAAGATGCGGCCGATCAGTTCGAAGACGACAACAAGAATGACAAGCGCCAGGAAGACGTTGAGTTCGGCAGGCCATGCGCGCTTCTTCGCGTCATAGCCGACCCCGCCGACGCCATGAGATGTCTGTGCCACGTATTCTGTCCTCCGTCGGCCGCGGTCGCCCCTCGCTGCCTTGCCGGCGCTGAGGGAAAGAGGAGCGGCGCTGCGTGAGCGCCGCTCCGTATGCCCGCTGCTCAGTTCTTCTTCAGGAACTTGTCGATGTTGGCCGGCGTCACCAGTTGGAAGGGGACGTAGACCTTGTGTTCGACCTTCTCGCCCTTGGCCAGCTTGAGCGCCGCATCCAGTGCGCCCGCGCCCTGGCCGGCCGCGTCCTGGAACACGGTTGCGTCGAGGTCGCCCGCCTGCATCGCGGCAAGCGCGTCCTGGGTGGCGTCGACGC
>NZ_RZQG01001728.1:0-517 GCF_003998635.1 Mesorhizobium sp. M7D.F.Ca.US.004.03.1.1 | reverse complement strand
GCACCAGACGCCGGACGACCTCGCTGACGGTGACGCCGTCCCGGCCCGCAATGGCTTTTAGGTTGGCCAGCTCGTCAGCCGAAAACCGGATGTGCGTCACCTCGCCGTAGCGTCGTGACGCCTTCTTTTCCGCTGCCTTCTGGCCGTCTGAATTCATCTCTCAAGCCCGCTTGCGGGCGCTAAGGCCCGACAGGGCCGCGCCGCCTATTTTGTGTGTATCACAAAATAGGCTATCCTGCCAATAAGAATCCGAGCAGGGATAAAAATTACGGGCGCGCGTCTTCTCATCACCAGCGCGGTGTCAGCAGCGGCGCGGGCGGAATGTTCTCATCGTGATTTGATGCGACGTGTCTATGATGCGTTGACGACTTGTTTCCATGTTAACATGGAAACAAGGGCCCCCTGATGGGCAGCCGGAAAAGTGTAATCGGAAAAAGCGCAGTCGACGGGCCACCGAACCCATTTTTTGCTGAAGATAGCAGCTGCGCAAAAACTGCCCCCTTTAGCAGCCCTTATC
>NZ_RZQG01001727.1:0-519 GCF_003998635.1 Mesorhizobium sp. M7D.F.Ca.US.004.03.1.1 | reverse complement strand
ACAGCCTTACCAGATGCGAAAACAGAAAACCCCAGCCGCGAACGACCGGGGTTTTGGTCCAGCAATGCTTTGCTGATTATCTTTTGGCGAGCAAGTCGCGAATTTCGGTGAGCAGCGCGACGTCGGCGGGCGGCGGCGCGGCCGGTGCTGCGGGCTTCTCGCGTTCAAGCCGCTTGCGCATGTTGTTCACGGCCTTGACCATCAGAAAGATGATGAAAGCGAGGATAAGGAAGTTCAACGCGACAGTGATGAAACTGCCATACGCGAAAACAGCGCCTTGCTTTTTGGCGTCCGCCAGCGAGGTGGCATTGACGGCCGAGGAGAGCCCCAGGAAATAGTTGTTGAAGTCCAAGCCGCCGAAAATCGCGCCGACGATCGGCATGATGATGTCATTGACAAGGGAATCGACGATCTTGCCGAAGGCCGCGCCGATGATGACGCCGACCGCAAGGTCCATCACATTGCCCTTGGAAATGAATTCCTGGAATTCTTTCAGCATTCGACCCTCCTTGTCATGAC
>NZ_RZQG01001726.1:0-520 GCF_003998635.1 Mesorhizobium sp. M7D.F.Ca.US.004.03.1.1 | reverse complement strand
TTATTTGACCGCAGGCGCGATCTACCTGTCGATCAGCATGATTGTTGCCGTCATAAGTCGGAACGCCGAGCGGCACCTTAACCTGGGGGAGCGTTGAGGTGCTCTCAGAATTTCATGTTCTTACAGACCATTGGCCCGAGATATTCAATGGGCTTGCACTAACGCTCTACACCTGGCTAACCAGTGTGGTCATCGGCGCCTTTCTTGGGCTTGCCATCGCCCTTTTGCGGCAGGAGGCGCCACGTCCGATTGCTCTTGTCATTGACGGCTATGTTGGCCTGTTTCGGGGCACGCCCTTTCTGATCCAGCTCTTCCTCCTCTACTATGGTGGGCCCTTCGTCGGGCTCAGCTTGCCGCCGGTTGTCGCCGGCATCGTTGGCCTTTCGCTGTATGCATCCGCCTATTTCTCGGAGATTTTTCGATCGGGCTTCCAATCCGTGCCCCTCGGTCAGACAGAAGCGGCTGCGATCTGCGGGTTGACGAAGACCCAGACATTGTTGCGGGTAACGCTGCCTCAAAT
>NZ_RZQG01001725.1:0-521 GCF_003998635.1 Mesorhizobium sp. M7D.F.Ca.US.004.03.1.1 | reverse complement strand
GGGCTGGGGCGGGCTGCCGCGCTGGCTGATATCAGACGATCTGGCGAGCGGCCGGCTGGTGGAAATCGACCTCGAGTCCTTCAGGGAGGTGAGTTCGCCCCTGTTTGCGATGCATCGCAACGACCGCAGCCCGAAGCCGGCGGCGGCCTGGCTGATCGACCAATTCAAGCGCCAACTCGGCTGCTTCAACGAGTTCGAGCCGGGCGAGGTGCCTGAAGAGGAGCTGGAGACAGCCCATCGATCAGCGCCATGAGAACAGTGCGATAATCCTGCGCTGAGGCGCCGGCCTCGATCGCCAGGGCGGCGCGGTCGAAGGCTGCGCCGAGCAGCGCGGTCAGCGCTTCCGCCGGCAATCTCGTCATCGCCTGCGCCCGCATTGCCGCGACCAGCCCTTCGCGCAGCGAGCGGTTGCCGTGGCGGTTGTCGATCGCGTCCATTGCGGGGCGTCCAAGCACGGCCGGGCCATCGAGCAGCAACAGCCGCGTGCGGCCGGGTGCGCGCATGGCGGCGAGATAGGCATC
>NZ_RZQG01001724.1:0-522 GCF_003998635.1 Mesorhizobium sp. M7D.F.Ca.US.004.03.1.1 | reverse complement strand
GACCAGGGGCGGGGCCGATACCACGCATTTCGGTGAAAGGGCGGGCCAGCTCGTCCCCGGCGCGTTCGCCGACATGGTCATGATCGACTGGAAGGCAGTGTCGCGGCCCTATCTCGACGCCGATACGCCGGTGCTGGCGGCAATCCTGCACCGCGCCAAGTCGTCGTCCGTGGCGCGCGTCATCATCGGCGGCCAGACTGTCTACGAGGACGGACGTTTCACGCGGATCGACCGCGACGCGATCCTGGACCGCATCGAGGCCGCCATGTCACGGCCGCTCACCGCCTTCGAATCCGAACTGAGGCAAACGGCAGCCGATATCCTGCCGCATGTGAAGTCCTTCTACTTAGGTTACGTCAAAATGGAGCAGGAGCCTTACTACAGGTACAATTCAAAAAAGTAGAATCCAATTAGAAGAGAAGGGAACTGACATGAAAATCTGGAAAATACTGGGGGCTGCATTCACGATGTTGCTTCCCGCGGGGATCGCCCATACCGAGGGCTTCGCAGACCATCTTGTCC
>NZ_RZQG01001723.1:0-524 GCF_003998635.1 Mesorhizobium sp. M7D.F.Ca.US.004.03.1.1 | reverse complement strand
ACCTTCAGCAAGGCCTCGCGCGCCAGACGCACCAGCGCGCCGGACACGGCGACGAGGACGCGTACGGCCAGAATGAACAGCGACTTCCATGGCCCGGTTCCAGACTTTCCCGCCGACCATGCGCAAAGCCGGCCGATCTGTCCAGCCGCCCCTCCCGCGAGAAACACAGCGGCACCCGAGCAACGAAAAGGCCGCCCTGAGCGGCGGCCTTTTTATAAAAAAATCAGTCACTTAAAGCGATGACGTGATCTGCAGCTCGTTGTTGCCGTCGAGCGCGTAGACGTCGTCGCGGAACTGCACGACGCCTGGGGCCGTAGACCAGGCCGAAAGATAGAGGAAGTGGACCGGCACCGGGTTGGTAATCTGGATCGGCGTGTTTTCGCCGGTCTTGATCGCCGCCTCGAAATGCTGACGGTCCCAGCCCGGCGTGTCGCGCAGGATCCAGGTGACGAGGTCGCGCACATTCTGCACGCGCACGCAGCCCGAGGAATCGAAGCGCATCATCTTGCCAAACAGGCTCTGCT
>NZ_RZQG01001722.1:0-525 GCF_003998635.1 Mesorhizobium sp. M7D.F.Ca.US.004.03.1.1 | reverse complement strand
GCCTGGAACTGCACCCCGTCGAGTTCGAACGTGGTCACCAGCACCTTGCCTTCATCGCCGTGGCCTTCGGGCCAACGCATCACGCTCAGCACCTTCGAATTCTTGAAGATGGACACGTAGAAATTCATCGCCTCTTCGGCCTGGTCGTCGAACCACAGGCAGGTGGTGATCTTTTGCATGTCGTGCTCCTCGGGATGTTTTGGTTGCGGTTACGGTGAAACGGCGACTCCGGGAATGGTGCCATTCCTTGCCGTCTGCCCCAAGGACGGCCGTGCGCGGCGCGATCCGACAGCGGCCCGCAATTTTTTTCGGGAGCCGGTTTTTGGAGGAATCTGGCGCATTGCAAAATTGTGGCCAGACCGGGCTTGCGCGTCTATAACGCCTGCGGTCCGAATTCAGCTCCGCCGCGCCATTCCCAGGCTGCGGCCAGCCACCAAGGAAAAAACATGCCTGCCTATCGTTCCCGCACCACCACCCATGGCCGCAACATGGCCGGCGCTCGCGGCCTCTGGCGCGCCACCGGCA
>NZ_RZQG01001721.1:0-525 GCF_003998635.1 Mesorhizobium sp. M7D.F.Ca.US.004.03.1.1 | reverse complement strand
CGAGCCCACCGATGATCATGCCGTTGAAGCGGATGTATTGCAGGTCCTTGCCGATGTTCATCTCGATCAGTCGCGTCAGCTGCGCGAGGTCCCAGCGCTTGACCTGGTCGGCGATGAATGTCGACACGCCGCTCTTCTGGCTCTCGACGAACGACGCGAGCGCCACCACGAACCCCTGGTTCATGTCGGCCCTGATCTGCGCATCGCCGGCAAGATGCCGACCGACCTCGACGAACATGTTGGCGAGATGCGCGCGGATAACCGAATTCGGCGCCTTGGCGTCCTGCTCGATGAACTGGCTGAGGCTTGCCCACATGTCGCCGGCCAATCCCTTGACCTCCGGACGGGCCAGGAAATCGCGCTTCAGCTTCTCGGCGCGTTTGGCATATTGCTTCGATGTCCTCAGCTTTTCGATGAAGCCTTGAGCGAAACGATCGAACTCGGCGCGCATCGGGTGATCGGGATCGGCCCTCACCTCATCGAGCAGCGAGCCGGCCGAAGCGACGATTTTCTTCAGGAGATAGG
>NZ_RZQG01001720.1:0-526 GCF_003998635.1 Mesorhizobium sp. M7D.F.Ca.US.004.03.1.1 | reverse complement strand
GCAACACGGCGGCCGGCGTCGCCAGCTTTGGCGGCCGCGCGGCCTTCTTCGGCAAGGTCTCCAACGATGCGCTGGGCGAAATCTACGCCCACGACATCCATGCGCAGGGCGTCGCCTTCGGCACCACGCCGCTCAAGGGTGAGCCGCCGACGGCGCGCTCGATGATCTTCGTCACGCCCGACGGCGAGCGCTCGATGAACACCTATCTCGGCGCCTGCGTCGAGCTTGGCCCTGAGGATGTCGAAGCCGACAAGGCGTCCGGCGCCAAGGTCACCTATTTCGAAGGCTATCTGTGGGACCCGCCGCGCGCCAAGGAGGCAATCCGCCAGACGGCGAAGCTGGCGCACGCGGCAGGCCGAGAAGTGTCGATGACGCTGTCGGATTCGTTCTGCGTCGACCGCTACCGCGACGAATTCCTCGACCTGGTGCGCTCGGGCACGGTCGACATCGTCTTTGCCAACAGCCACGAGATCAAGTCGCTCTACCAGACATCGTCGTTCGACGAGGCGCTGGCCCAGATCCGCAA
>NZ_RZQG01000171.1:0-8848 GCF_003998635.1 Mesorhizobium sp. M7D.F.Ca.US.004.03.1.1 | reverse complement strand
GTCCCCACCCTCCCCGTCCCCAACGACCGGGTCAAAGGAGCCGGCCCCGTCCCCGGGCCGGCTCCGCCATTTCTGGCGGAGGCAGTTCGAAAACCAATCAGCTTGGAGTGGCTGAAAAATCGCAATCTCATTCAGTCGAATCGTCCCGTCTTTCCACGCACAGAAGATCGGAGCACTATGAGCCGTTGGTTCCGCCCTCTGGATCACGGCGATGTTGGAAATCCCGGAAGATCGATGCGAGCGCCATCGTCTGTTCAAGGCTATCGACGATGCCTTCAAGGGCGGCGACTTCGACGGCCTCGGCGTGGCCTTGGGCGGCTCTTCCCGCTGGTTCGATGAGCGCATGCCGTTTGAGTTCGGCCTCGGGCATCCGCTGGAATATGCGATCTATTGGAGCCCCGTCGGCTTCATCTCGACCCTGCTCGATGCCGGCTCGGATCCGAATTATCAGGATCACGGCGGGTTTCCGTCTATCATTGCGGCGCTGTCCACCGACAGGGCAGACAGGCTGGACATTGTGCAGGTGTTGATCGACGGCGGTGCTGCCCCCAACATGCGGGGCGTCAACGACTGGACGCCGCTTCACTATTCGGTGGCCATCCGCAGTGTCGATGCGATCCGCCTGCTTTTGGCAGCGGGCGCCGACCCGGCGCTCGAAACCCGCATCGATGACTACAGGACAGCCATCGAGGAAGCCGAGATTGCCGGTTTTGAAGCCGGTGCTTCATTGCTGCGCGATCCGATTGCCGGGCGCAGCTCCAACGGACAATGAGTTGGGCGCGGCGAAACCATCACCGACAGGTGGCCAAGCTGACCTCAGACCTTCTTCAACCCCGCCTTGAAGCGCTTGCCATTGGCAACGTAATGCGCCGCCGAGCCGCGCAACCTTGCCACGGCCGCGTCGTCCAGCACCCTGATCACCTTGGCAGGTGAGCCGACGATCAGCGAATTGTCCGGGAATTCCTTGCCTTCGGTGACCAGCGCGCCGGCGCCGACCAGCGAATTCCTGCCGATTTTCGCGCCGTTCAGCACGATGGCGCCCATGCCGATCAGGCTGTTGTCGCCGATCGTACAACCATGCAGCAAGGCGCGGTGGCCGATCGTACAGCCCTCGCCAATGGTCAGCGGAAAGCCGGGATCGGTGTGCATCACCGTATGTTCCTGCACGTTGGTGTCGGCACCGATGACGATGGGCTCATTGTCGCCGCGAATGACGGTGCCGAACCAGAAGCCGGCGTTGCGGCCGACCCGCACGTCGCCGATCAGCGTCGCATCGGGCGCGATCCAGTTTGAGTCCGCATCCGCGAAGCTGGGCTCCGTTCCATCGATCGCATAAAGCGGCATTTTTCGGTCTCCGAATCGTCTCAGGCTGGCAATTCGGACCCTAGGAGACGGATCGTCCATGAGGCAATGGCAAGCACGACGACGCCCAGCGCCAAGGACCAGGCAATCGCCGTGCAGCCGCAAGACATCAGTGCCCACTTGGAAATGCGGCGCTCACGCCGGGCATCGATGGCATCGTTGACCAGCATGAAAGGCCCGGCACAAGCAGTCGCGAGCAGCGAGCGCAAGACATGTGACGGCGACACATAGGGTTCGGTGAAGGCGACCTTGCGGCCCGACACCAGTTCCATGGCCGATCCAGCCAACCCGCAGGCCGTCAGCCCGACGACAAAAGCGAAGAGTGTGAGTTCCAGCGGTCCCATCTTAACTTTCCATTTACCATGAAATTGCACAGTCGTTCCATGAAGGCTGCAAGGGCCATGCCATGCGATGTGTGCCGCCCAGGGACAACAGAGGCGGACAGGCGGCTCGAGATCCGAGGACTGAGATGAAGCAGGCAGCGCTCGCCAACGGCCCCGAACTCACGGTGGTCGATTCCAGGCTGATGAAGCGGGTGTTCTACGGGTTCGCGGCGCTGGCGCTGCTGTCGGTAGCGATCAGCCTTGGTGGCAAATGGTTCGGCCATTCGATCGCCATGGCCGGATACACCGACGACGCAACGGTCCACCAGGTGGTGATCGCCAACAATGTCATTGCCGTGCCGGCCAACACCATCCGTTTCGCCCAGGCCCGGCGCGACGGCATCGCTTCGCGGCTCGACCTCTATCTGCGCTATCCCCAGATGGAAGGCTACAGCGAGGCCGCGCGGGACGATTTCAACCATACGGGCACTGCCAAGAGCATCATCTTCCTGTCCTTCGAACAGCAGATGATGTCGCGTGACATGAGTGGCCGCTTCGCGCCGATCTATAGCGCGTTGATCACCCAGCCCGGCATTGCGGGACCTGGCGGCACGACGGTGTACGGTTTCAACGAGAAATCAGGCTATCTGAACGAGGTGCTGGTTGTCGGCAAACGCCCCGGCAAGGACCCGTTCGTAGCCCGTTGCCTGAGCGGGCCGAGTGCCGAGGAATCGCTGGCGCCCTGCGAGCGCGACATCCAGGTCGGCGACGAACTCAGCCTCACCTATCGCTTCCCAAGGGAGTTTCTGGGTGATTGGCAGGCGCTCGACGCTGCAATCGCCACCGAAGCCGGGCGCGTCCTGAAGTCAGGACATTGAGAACGCTTCGGGAGATCCGGCTGGCCGGCCGCATGAGGCGGAGCCGGCCCAGCGCTAAAGCGCGTCGCGTTCGAGCGGATTCAGGCGACGCGCTTTAGATCTTTGATTTCATGCATGTCGTTGCCCCAAAAACCGGGGCCACTTTTGGGCGACATGCATTGGACAGCTGGCTCAGGCCAGATCGATGTCGAGGATCGCCATCGAGAAATTGTAGTCGCCGTCGTCCTCGTCCTTGAAGACGATGCCGAGGAATTCGTCGCCGACATAGACCTCGGCCGAATCGTCCTTGCGCGGCCGTGCCTTGACCTCGATCTTGGGGTTCTGGAAGACGCGCTTGAAATAGGCGTCCAGCTTTCTGATTTCGTCCGGCTTCAACAGTCTTCTCCGATCATCGGGCTTGCTCGTTCGAACGCGCTTCTGGCACGTCGACAATGGCGATGTAAAGGCAAGCGGCCTGATAAGGCGAGACAACCACCCGCTCATGCAAGCGGCTGGAATCCGGCAGCAGGCGGCGGCCTCGTGAAAATCAGATGTCGAAGCTGACGACCTGATCCATCGTCTGCGACGGCAGAAGCTGGTCCATCTGGCGCGACGGTTGATCGCAGCCGGTCTCGCCGACGACACGGGCCGGCACGCCGGCAACCGTCTTGTTGTGCGGCACTGGCGACAGCACCACCGAGCCTGCCGCGATCTTCGAGCAATGGCCGATTTCGATGTTGCCGAGGATCTTGGCGCCGGCGCCGATCAGCACGCCGTAGCGGATCTTGGGGTGACGGTCGCCGCCGGCCTTGCCGGTACCGCCTAGCGTCACGCCATGCAGGATCGACACATCGTCCTCGATGACCGCCGTCTCGCCGACCACGAGGCCGGTGGCGTGGTCGATGAAGATGCCCTTGCCGATGCGGGCGGCCGGGTTGATGTCGGTCTGGAAGACCGATGACGAGCGGCTCTGCAGATAGAGCGCGAAATCCTTGCGGCCCTGGTTCCACAGCCAATGCGCCAGCCTATGCGTCTGGATGGCGTGGAAACCCTTGAAATAGAGCACCGGCATGATGAAGCGGTCGCAGGCTGGATCACGATCGTAATAGGCCTGGATGTCGACGCGCACGGTCGTTGGCCAATCCTTGTCGTCGGCCAGCATCGATTTGAACGTCTGGCGGATGAGATCGGAGCCGATGTCCTGGTGGTCCAGCCGCTCGGCCAGCCGATGGATAACCGCTTCCTCCAGGCTGTCCTGGTTGAGGATGGTCGAATAGAGGAATGCGGCGAGCAGCGGGTCGCGGTTGACCGCCTCCATCGCCTCGTCGCGGATCGAACGCCAGATCGGATCGACCGGCTGCAATGCGCTGTGTCGGGAAATGCTGATGCTGTTCATCGCCGTCTCGTCCTGCGCCCTGCCGGGCTTGCCTGTTGCGCTTGCCTGTTGTCTGGCCGCACATATAAGCCAGATCATAGCACGATTGAACTCAATTTTCCTTAGTGCTTTGTCAAATGGATTTGGTTCGCGGGAATTCAAGCAGCCATGGAAAACGAACCCTTGATCGACGACGCGCTGAAAAGCGAGCTCTCAGCACTCTACCGGGCCAAGAGCCGCCACTACCACAACCTTGCCCATATCGAGGCGATGCTGGGCCTGGCAGGCGACTATCGAGGCTCGCTCGGCGATCCCGAGGCGATCGAAGCGGCGATCTGGTTCCACGATGCCATCTATGACAGCAAGGCCAAGGACAACGAGGCGCAAAGTGCTGCCCTTGCCGAGAAAAGGCTGGCGAGCCGCTCGGATCCGTCACGCCTCAATCGTATCTCGGCGATGATCGTCGCCACCGCCACGCACCAACTGCCGCCGTTCGACGACGCGACGGCCACACGGGACGCAAGTCTTTTCCTCGACATGGATCTGTCGATCCTGGGTGCCGCGCCGGATGCCTTCGACGCCTATGAGCGCGCCGTACGGCGCGAGTACGCCTGGGTGGAGGAGCCGATGTGGCGGGCTGGACGCAGTGCGGTCCTGAAGAATTTCCTCGCCCGCCCACACATTTTCCACACCGAAGAGTTTCGCCAGCGCTTCGAACCGCAGGCCAGGCTGAACATGGCGCGGTCGCTGGCGGCCCTCACAAACAGCTAGACTAGGAGCAATCAGGTAAAGGCGCCTATTGTCGATGCCAGCATCGCCAGAATGGCCAAGCCTGCCATCAACGACAGCCCATTGAGAACGATCCCCGGAAGCCGTCCGCTCAGAGCGGATTCTCGGCATAGAACTCCAGCACGCGCTGCTTGAAGGTCTTGTCCCCGACGGCCAGCATATGGTCACGGCCCTCGATGTGAAAGGCCCTGGCGTTCGGCATCAATGCTGCAAGCTCATCGGGCGACCCGCCAATGTCGTCGGTCGTGCCGACAGCGACCAGCGTCGGCTGGGCAATGAGGGCAATATCCTGCTCGCTCAGCAATTCGCGCGATTTGGCGATGCAAGCGGCCAAGGCACGGCGATCGCTGCGGGTCTGGTCGGCGAAGGCGCGAAACGATCGGCCGCGCGGATGGCTGGTCGCGGCCGGATCATCGGCAAGCAGTGCGGCGGCGATCGGATCCCAATCGCCGACACCATCGATCATGCCGATACCAAGACCTCCGAAAACCAGCGTCGCCACCTTGTCCGGATCGGACAGCGCCATGAACGCCGCGATGCGCGCGCCCATCGAATAGCCCATGACATGGGCGCGCTCGATGCCGAGATGGCCAAGCAGGGCGGCGGCATCGGAGGCCATCTTGACCGGCGTATAGTCGGCCTCCTCATAACTCTTGGACGACGAGCCGTGGCCGCGATTGTCGAAGGCAATGGCGCGGTAGCCGGCATCGTTCAGCGTCTTGAACCAGCCGGGCGACACCCAGTTGACATAATGGTTCGAGGCGAAGCCGTGGATCATGAGCACCGGATCGCCATCGCTCGATGCCGGCTGGCGGTCGAGGAAGGCAAGGTCGAAACCGTCATGGGTGAAAAACTGCATGAGCGATCCCGCCTGCCCACTCAACCGGCACCGCCATTGGGCGCATCGCCATTGTCGGCGGGCGGCATGCCGGGGCCTGACACCGTGCCGACGGCCGGATGGCGCAACAGGTCGCCATATTCGATGCCGTTCCTGGCGGCAGTGCCGGCCTTGAGCTCGAGCACGAAGCGCACCGGTACACCGGGCGAAATAACGGCGTCGGATTGCGGCTCGCCATGCTTGACCGCCCGGACCTTGCCGTCCTGGCCGACAAAGATCAGATCAAGCGGCATCGGAGTGTTGTGCATCCAGAAGCCAACCTGCTGCTGGACCTCGAAGACGAACAGCATGCCGTGGTCGTCCGCCATGTCCTGGCGATACATCAAACCGGCCTCGCGCTCGGCGGCGGTGTCGGCGACTTCGATGGAAAAGGAGCGATCGCCGCCTTTCGTCACCGCGACCAGCGGCGCCGGATCGGTCGGAAGGATCATCGCCCGGCTGTCCGCCGAGGTTGGCTTTTCGGAATAGAAATAACCACCGGCAGCGGCGGCGACGGCAATTACGACGCACGTCACGCTCGCAGTCAGCCAGTTCCTGTAAGCCATTCGAGATCCTCGGCCGGAAATCGTCCTAGTGCGAGACCGGCAAGGTCCCCATATCAGGGTGAATTTCGGCGGCCATAAGGCCTTTGTCGCCGCGTCCGAAACGAACCAGCACGACCTGCCCAGGCCGAAGCTCGGTGATGCCGTAACGGCGCAAGGTCTCCATGTGGACGAAGATGTCCTCGGTGCCCTCACCGCGGGTGAGAAAACCAAACCCCTTGGTGCGGTTGAACCATTTCACCAAAGCGCGTTCGAGACCGCTCTCCGGCGTCACCGCGATATGGGTGCGCTGCTCCTGCATCTCGGCCGGATGGACCGCCGTGGTGACATCCATGGAGAGCACCCGAAAGGCCTGCAATCCGCGGTCGCCATGCTTGACGAGACAGACCACGCGCGCGCCCTCCAGGGCCGTCTGGAAGCCGTCCCTTCGAAGACATGTCACATGGAGGAGGATGTCGCCCGAGATTCCGTCATCCGGGAGGATGAAACCATAGCCCTTGGCCACATCGAACCACTTGATGGCGCCGGCTACTTCGAGCAGATCAGCGGCATCGCCGCCTTCGTCACGCTGCAAGGCGTCGCCAAGGGTTCCGTCCCGCCCCGTCAAAGAGGCCTTTTCCCCCATAAGAATGCCCCCTTGTTTCAAGAACACCGCAACTGATTCTTGACACCAGATTAACACCGCGGCTTCCGGTGTGTGCAAGACCTGCCGTGCCTTTTTTCACGGTTCATTGGGGGAATACCGGATTTGTTCTTTGCCGGCATTGCGCACTGCCGCATGATTGCCCTTTGACAGGGCCGACCCTATGTTGCACCGCAACGCAATTTATCGAGGAAATCACATGCGCTATCTGCACACCATGGTCCGCGTCGCCGACGTCGATGCCTCGCTCGATTTCTACTGCAACAAGCTCGGCCTAAAGGAGGTGCGACGCTACGAAAACGAACAAGGCCGCTTCACGCTGATCTTCCTCGCGGCCTCCGAAGACGAGCAAAGCGGCATCGCCGACAAAGCGCCGCTGGTCGAACTGACCTACAATTGGGATCCGGAAGACTACAAGGGCGGGCGCAATTTCGGCCACCTCGCCTATGAGGTCGACGATATCTACGCCACCTGCCAACATCTGATGGACAATGGCGTCATCATCAACCGGCCGCCGCGCGACGGCAACATGGCCTTCATCAGGTCGCCTGACGGCATCTCGATCGAGCTTTTGCAAAAAGGCCCGGCCAAGGCCAAGGCCGAACCGTGGGCTTCGATGGCAAACACCGGAAGCTGGTAGTCCATCACGCTGTCTTGAGCGGATAATGCTCGGCTGACAGGTCCGGTACCGTTTGGTATTTCCCGGGACGGCGCCTATCTGTCCAGCTGTGGCGCCTGCCTTTGTTTTATGCATGTCGTTCCCCCAAAAAGCGGGGGCCACTTTTGAGCGACATGCATCAGGTTGGCGCCAAGCCACACAAACAAGCGCTTGCCCAGGAGAGTTCATGCCGACCAGCCATGCCGACGTCACCACCGAACATGCCAGCCGCTACCTCCAGCAGCTCTGCAAGCACTGGGCGCACAAATTCCCGGTCGAGTTCGATCCCAATCATGGCACCATCGATCTCTCAATGGGCCGCACAGTTCTGGACGCAGACGCGAGCGCTCTTCATATCGCGGTGACGACTGACGAGGGCGGATCGCTCGAGCGCCTGGAAAGCGTCGTCGCAGATCACATCAAGCGCTTTGCTTTCCGCGAAGAACTGACCTTCGACTGGAAACCCGCTCCGGCAGCCTAGGCGGCGACTTACTTCTCACCAGCCTGGGCGGCCATCGCCAGCAGCGCCTGCACCGAGCGCCAGTTGCGCGCGGTGCCCGGCACTGTCAGCGTGCGCGGGATCAGCCCGGCAAACACCGATTTGCCCAGCCCGTCCGGCGCGCTGAGGTAGAGCACATCGCCCTTGATCTCGAAGCGTTCGGAGCCGGTGCACTTTTCGGCCAGCCGCGCCGCCTCATCGGCGGTCGGCTCGCGCTCCAGCACATAGGCGTGCAGCTTCGTGTGGTCCGCGGCAACTTCCGGATAGGGATTTTCGCTCACCAACCGCTCGAACCATGAGAGATCGCGCACCATGATGCGCGAATAGAAACCCCATTTCTTCTCGAAGGCTGCTTCGATCTGTTTCGTCAGCGTCGCCGCGTCGCCTTTGTCAGTCCGGAACACGGCATTGCCGCTCTGCACATAGGTGGCGACATCGGAAAAGCCGAGATCCTCGAAGAACGACCGCAGCTCCGCCATCTTGACGATGCGGTTGCCGCCGACATTGATGCCGGAAAACAGCGCGACGAAGATTTTTCCGGCACCGCTCATATGATGAACCCAGCCAATGTCTCGTTGTCGGTGATGTCCTGATACTGGACTCCCTCGGCCTCGAAGTTCGCCTTGAGCAAATCGAAATTGCGACGGTCCTTGGTTTCGATGCCGATCAGCACCGAACCGAAATTGCGTGCCGATTTCTTCAGATATTCGAAGCGGGCGATGTCATCGTCGGGACCGAGCAGTTCGAGGAAGTCGCGCAGCGCGCCCGGCCGCTGCGGAAAGCGGATGATGAAGTATTTCTTCAGCCCCTCGAAGCGCAGCGCCCGCTCCTTGACGTCCGGCAGCCGCTCGAAATCGAAATTGCCGCCCGAAACCACGGCAACGATGGTCTTGCCCCTGATC
>NZ_RZQG01001719.1:0-528 GCF_003998635.1 Mesorhizobium sp. M7D.F.Ca.US.004.03.1.1 | reverse complement strand
CTACCTGTTCGGCGCAATTTGCCCGGCGCGCGGCATCGGCGCTGCTCTCGCGCTTCCCTTTGCCGACACCGAGGCCATGCAACTCCATATCGACGAGATCAGCCGGCACGTAGAAAAGGGCGCACATGCCGTGCTCGTCATGGATCGCGCCGGATGGCACACCACCGCAAACCTCAGGGTACCTGACAACATCACGCCGATCTTCCTGCCGTCGCGGGCGCCGGAGTTGAACCCGGTCGAGAACGTCTGGCAATACCTGCGCCAGAACTGGCTCTCCAACCGTGTCTTCGACAACTATGAGGCTATCATCAACGCCGCATGCGAGGCTTGGCACAAACTCCTCGCTGTCCCCGATGCCATCACTTCAATCGGAATGCGGGAGTGGGCCCATATCGGTCAAATCCCATGACTCTTGGTATAACGACATGAAGGAGACAAACGCTTGGACCTTGGATTGAATGGTAAGACCTGCCTTGTCTTGGGCGGTGGCGGTGGCCTCGGCGGGGCCATCAGCCAAACCTTGGCGCG
>NZ_RZQG01001718.1:0-528 GCF_003998635.1 Mesorhizobium sp. M7D.F.Ca.US.004.03.1.1 | reverse complement strand
ACCGCTTTGCGTGTCTCGGATGGCGGCACAGCGGTTTCGAGATCGGAGTCGACTTGAAGCAAACTTCACGCCCCTCGGTGGCGATGCCTCGCAGCCAGGTTGGATGACCGCGCACGCCAGGATGTTCGGCACGCTTCCACCCGCTTAGATGCGAGACGGGTGAAGATGATCATCTGCACAACGTCCCCATGCTATCCGCGTGGGTCGGTTTCGAAAGTGGCCGGCTCCTGCCGCTCATACAAGTGGAGTTGGGGCGCGGGGCGGATCAAGCATATCGGATGGGACCCACCGGGCTGTCGGCGAGTCCGCGCCTACATCATCCTGGCAGCGCCAGACGCTCGTCCGGCGTCATGCGGGCCTCGGCTTGCCGGCGAATGTCCGGACCGGCATGGCGGAGCATGGCACACCGGTCTTCAACAGTGTACGTGGTCGCCACGCTGCCCCTGGCCAGATCGTAGATGACGCACGGCTTGTTCGCGATGGCGAGCCGAAGCACGTTGACGGCAGTGCCGGGTGATGCGCCATCCC
>NZ_RZQG01001717.1:0-529 GCF_003998635.1 Mesorhizobium sp. M7D.F.Ca.US.004.03.1.1 | reverse complement strand
GTGTTATGGGGCCTGCTGGCGCTGCCGGTGATCTGGTGGCTGCTCAGGCTGACGCCGCCCAAGCCGCAGACCGAAATCTTCCCGCCGCTGAAGATCCTCGCCCGCGTGCTGAAGCGCGAGGAGACGCCGCAGCAGAGCCCGTGGTGGCTGACGCTGCTCAGGCTGCTGATGGCGGCGCTCATCGTCGCCGCATTGGCCGACCCGGTCTTCAACCCGCGCGAAAAACTGCCGGCCGAGGGTGCTGCCCTGGCCTTGGTCATCGACAATGATTGGGCCAGTGCCGCCGACTGGGGCAAGCGCGTCGCCACCGCCGAGCGGCTGATCAACGATGCCGGCTCTAACGGCGTGCCTGTCGTCATCGCCTTCACCGCCGAAAAGGCCAATGCGGAGATCGGCCCGTTCGATGCCGCCGCCGCTCTTGACCGGCTGCGCGCCGCCAAGCCGCGGCCGATCCCGACCGACCGGCCCGCCGTCTATGCCCGCGTCGCCGGCGTGCTGGAGACCTTGCCCGGCGCCAGCGTCGCCGTGC
>NZ_RZQG01001716.1:0-530 GCF_003998635.1 Mesorhizobium sp. M7D.F.Ca.US.004.03.1.1 | reverse complement strand
ATGGCGACCAGCTTGCCGCGCGCCGTGGCGCAGGCTTCCTCGGCTTCCACCGGTGCATCGCGACCGCGAATGATGACCGGGTTGCCAAGGCGGATCTTGGTCGCAGCGTCGTCGCTGATGGCGATCTGCGGCAGGCAATCGAGGGCAGCCGATGTATCGACCAGAAGCGCATCGATGGCGTCGAAGTCGATCGGTGCTTCCACCGCGTCAGCGGCTTCCGTCGTGTCAGCGACGTCCGTCGCGTCCGAGCTGTCTTCATCCTGCA
Organism: Mesorhizobium sp. M7D.F.Ca.US.004.03.1.1; assembly: GCF_003998635.1. Classification (NCBI taxonomy): domain Bacteria; kingdom Pseudomonadati; phylum Pseudomonadota; class Alphaproteobacteria; order Hyphomicrobiales; family Phyllobacteriaceae; genus Mesorhizobium; species Mesorhizobium sp. M7D.F.Ca.US.004.03.1.1. Next base: position 265 of record NZ_RZQG01001716.1, on the reverse strand, counting down.
CACCGAAACGAGCGGCTTCCAGTTCGGCGATGGTGACGAAATCCTCCGGGGTGAACGGCTCGACCTCGACCCGGCGCAATTCTGAAATATGGCCGAAGCAGCCCATGTCGCGGCCCATGTCGCGGGCCAGCGAGCGCACATAGGTGCCCTTGCCGCATTCGACCTCGAAAACAGTATGGTCGGCGCTATGCTCGACAACGTCCAAACGACCGATCTCGATCTCGCGTGGCGGAATGTCGACTGTCGCGCCGTCGCGGGCCAGATC
>NZ_RZQG01001715.1:0-530 GCF_003998635.1 Mesorhizobium sp. M7D.F.Ca.US.004.03.1.1 | reverse complement strand
GTAATGCCCAGAAGCCCGGGTCCGCCGCGGGCAGAATTCCCGCGAGCACCGCACCCATCGCCCCGCCCATGATCAGCAGCGGCGCCAACACGCCCCCTGATGTTCCTGAACCAAGCGCCACCGACCAGATGATGGCCTTCACCACCAGGAGGATCAGCGCGGCGGTCGCGATCGTGCGGCCGTCAAGCATATTGGCGATGTTGTCATAGCCGACGCCGAGCGCGTGCGGTTCGATCAATCCGCCTATGCCGACAACCAAACCGCCCAGCATCGGCCACCACATCCAGTGAATGGGCAGCTTCTGGAAGCCGTCCTCGCAGGCATAGACCATCTGCGTCAGCAGCCCCGACAACAGTCCTGCGCAGACGCCGATCGCGACCCAGCCGGCAAGGCCGACAAAGGTCACCTCCATGCCACCCTGGAACGGAAAGATCGGCCCGGGCAGATGCAGCATGGTGCGCTCGACTTCGGCAATGATCGCCGCCACTGCCACGGGGATGAAGCTGCGCGGCGTCCATTCGAAAAGCAGC
>NZ_RZQG01001714.1:0-531 GCF_003998635.1 Mesorhizobium sp. M7D.F.Ca.US.004.03.1.1 | reverse complement strand
GCCTGAAGCCGGAACTGCCGAGATGGGCGAACAGCCACGGCCCGGCGGCAAAGCCGAGCGACAGAACAGTGGCGTAAATGCCCAGGACAAGGCCGCGCCGATGCGGCGGCGCCGAGGTGCTGATCCAGAATTCAGACAGGATGAACAGCACCGTCAGCGCGATGTGCAGCACGATGCGCAGCGGAAACCACATCCAGAAATCGGGCGCGAAATGAAAGCCGACAAAGGCAAGCGCGCCGGTCGCGATCATGGCAATCATGGTCCAGGCGACGCCGAAGCGCATGGCGAGTGGCGTCGCCAGCGGCGCGCCGGCGATCGAGGCGAGGCCGGCGACGGCCGTGTTGAGGCCGATCATCGAGGCCGAATGGCCGCGTGTTTCCAGGATGACGCTGAGCAGCGGCATGCCAAGACCGATGGCGATGCCGACGACGCTGATCGACGAGATCGCCGCCACCATCGGCAGCCAGTGTACGCGTTCGTCGCCCTGTGGTTGGGTATCGACCGTCATGGGGATGCTGAATACTCTACAGA
>NZ_RZQG01001713.1:0-532 GCF_003998635.1 Mesorhizobium sp. M7D.F.Ca.US.004.03.1.1 | reverse complement strand
AAGCGCACCATCGAGGCGCTGTGGCAAGGCATCTGGGCCTATATCAACCATTACGAAATCGGCGTGATGACCGGCTGCGCGTCCTTTCACGGCACCGTGCCGGCAGCGCACGCGGAGGCGCTCACCTACCTCGCCCACCACTGCCGGACGAATTCGGCCTGGGACGTGCGCGCCGTGTCCGGGCGCTACTGCTCGATGGATCTGATGCCGATCGAGGCCGTCAATACCAAGGCGGCGATCGCTGCGATGCCGCCTTTGGTCAAGGGCTACCTGCGCGTCGGTGCCCGCATCGGTGACGGCTGCGTCATCGACCGCGAATTCTCGACGGTCGACGTCTTCGTCGTCATGCCGGTCAAGGAAATCGGCGCCCGCTACGTCAACTATTATGGCGGGGAAGCCCAGCGCTTCGCTGCCTGACGCTAGCGAATAGCGAGGAGTTACGCCGCAATCCTGCGGACTGCTATTCGCTATTCCCTATTCGCTTCCTTTTCACGGAATATCTTCCGGCCGCCGGCCGGGTCGGCTCTTGTAG
>NZ_RZQG01001712.1:0-535 GCF_003998635.1 Mesorhizobium sp. M7D.F.Ca.US.004.03.1.1 | reverse complement strand
GGTAAGAGGTTACAGTCCATGACCTATGGAACCGGCATGCCATCCGTAAAGATAGATTCCCTGCATGTAGTTGTGAGTATTTGAAAGCGTCGAGGGAGCGATCTGCCTCGGGTTCGAGAGCTTCTCGACCTGTCATCGGCAAGTTCTGTCGTCAATGCACCGTGGCGACGCTGGGCGGAGGCACCGGAGCAGCGCCCGCCGGATCGAAGCTGACTTGATCGCGTCCGTTCGACTTGGCCGTGTAGAGCCTTCTGTCGGCGGCGGAGAAGATTTCCTCATAGGTGGTCGGGCCGGTAAAGCTCGTGCCACCGATGCTGACGGAAAGCGGGCAAGGTCTGCCGCCGGGCGAAAAGTCCATCTCCCTGATGCGCCGGCGGATGCTTTCGGCAACCACCCAGGATTGCGAGGGATCCACGCCGGGCAGAAACACGCCGAATTCTTCGCCGCCGATGCGGCCGACAATATCGCCGCCACGCAGTTGCCCTTTGATCGCCTGCGCGATCAGCTTGAGCGCCTGATCGCCGCAGTCATGGCC
>NZ_RZQG01001711.1:0-535 GCF_003998635.1 Mesorhizobium sp. M7D.F.Ca.US.004.03.1.1 | reverse complement strand
GCTCGCCGCCTTGCGCCACACGCCAGCCGATCTCGAAGGGATGCGCCAACTGCTTGCCGAGCGCGGCACCGTCGCGGACGGCGGAAGCGATGCCTTCATCCGCCGCGACCTTGCTTTCCACAAGTCCGTCGTTGCCGCGTCCGGCAACAGGGCGATGATGGAGCTCTACGACTTCTTCACCGCCGCCATCACCGAGACCATCCACGCCACGCTCGACGGCAATCTGCCCGAACCGGACCAGCAGGCGCATGCGGCAATCGTCGAGGCCATTGCCGCTAGCGATCCCGAGCGCGCGGTTGCCGCCGTCCGCGCCTTCATGGCGCCGGTGCTTACCCAACTTGAAAGACTGCTTTCGCAATGAACCAGAGTTTTCGTCAGCCTGACCCGAAGCCGCAATCCGAGGCCATCAAGGGGCTGGAGCTCATCGATGCGGAAGTCGACAGCCTGCCCGCACCGCAGCCGCCTGAACTGCGCAGCCGTGCAGCACGTATTGTGCTTGGCGCGAGCCTTGTGCTGATCGCCTTCTGCCTGCGGC
>NZ_RZQG01001710.1:0-535 GCF_003998635.1 Mesorhizobium sp. M7D.F.Ca.US.004.03.1.1 | reverse complement strand
ACCATGATCTACGTTACCCACGACCAGGTCGAGGCGATGACGCTGGCCGACCGCATCGTGGTGCTCAAGGATGGCCATATCGAGCAGGTCGGCACGCCGATGGACCTCTACAAGAAACCCGGCAATCTGTTCGTTGCCCAGTTCATCGGCTCGCCGGCCATGAACATCCTGCCGGCGACCATCGACAAGACCGGCAACCCGACCGTCGTCAGCCATGTCGGCGGGCGCAAGGCAACCGTGCCGATCACAACGCCGGCTTCGGCGAAAGGTACCGCGGTGAGTTTCGGGGTGCGGCCGGAAGATCTGATCATCTCCAGCGGCGCCGACTATCTGTTCGAGGGAACGGTCGACTATGTCGAGCAGCTCGGTGAGGTTCAGCTGGTTTATATCGACATCGGCCGCGCCGATCTGCCGCTGGTGACCAAGCTGCCCGGCAATGTCGAGGTCAAGCGCGGTTCGACATTGCGGCTGAGCGCCAATGGCGAGGATCTGCATATCTTCGATGCGGACGGACATTCCTTTGCGCTGCAAAAGC
>NZ_RZQG01000170.1:0-9003 GCF_003998635.1 Mesorhizobium sp. M7D.F.Ca.US.004.03.1.1 | reverse complement strand
CTTCTGGTCGCGGCGGGCGTTGCGATCTACATCGGCCATGTGGCAAAGGATCTGCCTGACTACGAAGTGCTGGCCAAGTACGAGCCGCCGGTGACTACCCGCATCCATGCCTCGGATGGCTCTCTCATGGCGGAATATGCGCGCGAACGGCGCCTATATTTGCCGATTCAGGCGATCCCCGACCGTGTCAAGGCGGCCTTTCTGTCGGCCGAGGACAAGAATTTCTACACCCACCCTGGCGTGGACATAACGGGATTGGGCCGCGCGGCGCTCACTTACGTTTCGGGTGGACCGATGCAGGGCGGTTCGACGATCACCCAACAGGTTGCCAAAAACTTCCTCCTCACTAACGAGCGCTCCCTGGAACGCAAGGTCAAGGAGGCCATCCTTTCGTTTCGCATCGAACAGGCCTATTCCAAGGACCGTATCCTTGAGCTTTATCTCAATGAGATTTTCTTTGGCTTCAACGCCTATGGTGTCGCCGGCGCCGCACTGACCTATTTCGACAAGTCGGTGAACGAATTGACTGTGGCCGAGGCCGCTTATCTGGCATCGCTGCCGAAAGGTCCGGCCAACTACAATCCCTTCAAGCATGCCGATCGCGCGCTTGAGCGGCGAAACTGGGTCATCGGCCAGATGGTCGAGAACGGCTACGTCACCCCCGAAGAGGGTGCGAAAGCGAAAGCCGAGCCGCTTGGCGTTGCCCCGCGCCGCACCGGCTCCTATCTTTTCGCTGGCGAGTATTTCACGGAAGAGGTTCGCCGGCAGATCATCGCCCGCTATGGCGAGAACGCGCTCTATGAGGGCGGCCTGTCCATTCGCACCACCCTTGACCCGAAGGTCCAGCTCATTGCCCGCACGGCGATGCAGAACGGTTTGATGAAATACGACACGCTGCGCGGCTATCGCGGACCGGTGAAATCAATCGACGTGTCCGGCGATTGGGGCGTCCCGCTGGGCGCCGTCAAGGGGCTGGAGGATGTTCCCGAGTGGTCGCTCGCCGTCGTGCTCGACAGTTCGGCGACAGGCCTGTCGATCGGCCTGCAGCCCGCGCGCCAGGCATCCGGCGACATCGTCAAGGAACGCGTCGAAGGCACCGTCAGCAAGGAGGACATGGGTTTTGCCATGCGCCATGTGGTCGACGGCAAGACCGTCAAGGCCAAGTCGCCGGCGGAGGTGTTGAAGCCGGGCGACGTCATCTTTGTGCAGAAGAACGATGGCTCCGACAATGCCTACAGCCTGCGCCAGGTTCCAGAGGTTGAGGGCGGCCTGATCGCCATGGATCCGCATACCGGCCGCGTGCTGGCCATGGTCGGCGGGTTCTCCTACGCGCAGTCCGAATTCAACCGCGCGACGCAAGCCATGCGCCAGCCGGGCTCCTCGTTCAAGCCGATCGTCTATTCGGCGGCGCTCGACAATGGCTATACGCCGGCTTCGGTGATCATGGACGGGCCGATCACCATCCAGAGCGGCAACACGACCTGGACGCCGAAGAACTACGACGGGACCGTCGCTGGTCCGGCGACTCTGCGCTCCGGCATCGAGAAGTCGCGCAACCTGATGACGGTGCGGCTTGCTAATGACATGGGCATGAAGCTGGTCGTCGAATATGCCGAGCGCTTTGGCGTCTACGACCATCTGGCGCCCTATCTGCCGATGGCGCTGGGCTCCGGCGAAACGACCGTGATGCGCATGGTGTCGGCCTATTCGATCATGGCCAATGGCGGCAAGTCGATCAAACCGTCGCTCATCGACCGCATCCAGGATCGCTACGGCAAGACGGTGTTCAAGCAGGATGAACGTGGCTGCCAGGGCTGCAATGCGCCCGAATGGCAGAACCAGCCGGAGCCTGAACTGGTCGACAATTCTGAGCAGGTGCTCGATCCGATGACGGCCTACCAGATCACTTCGATGATGGAGGGTGTCGTGCAGCGCGGCACCGGTGCCACCATCGGCGAACTTGGCCGCCATATCGCCGGCAAGACCGGAACGACGAACGACGAAAAGGACGCCTGGTTCATCGGTTACACGCCCAACCTCGTCGTCGGTCTCTACATGGGCTACGACACGCCGCGCGGCCTGGGTCATGGCGCCACTGGTGGTGGTCTCGCAGCACCAATCTTCAAGGACTTCATGCGGGTGGCGCTGGACGGCACGCCGAATGTCGACTTCAAGGTGCCCGAAGGCATGAACCTGGTCGCCATCAACCGCAAGACCGGCATGCGTGCCGCATCGGGCGATCCGGGCACCATCATCGAAGCCTTCAAGCCGGGCACCGGTCCCGCCGACAGCTATTGGGTGATCGGCATGGGCGCCGACGGCTCCAATGCCACCGGTGGCGCGCTGTCGCCGCAGGCCAATCAAGCCATCCAGTCCGGCGGCGGCGGCCTCTACTGACGATTTTCATGAGCGGATGGGCTGGCCTTGCGCCAGCCCATTTTGCTTTACAGCCGGCGGCGGCCTCCCTATGTATCGCGCCGACCGATTTCAGCAAACAGGACAGAACAGCCAGCCATGCGCGCGGAAACGCAGAATATTGTCGACGAGATCAGGCAGGCGATAACCCTGCTGAGGAGGCATCTTTGACTGGGATCAGGCCATAAAGCGGCTTGAATACCTCAATGTGCGCGCCGAGGATGCCAGCCTCTGGAACGAGCCGCTGGAAGCGCAGAAGCTGATGCGCGAACGCCAGGGCCTCGAAGAAGGCATCGCCTCGGTGAAAGGTCTGACGCAGGCGCTGGAAGACAATATCGGCCTGATCGAGCTCGGCGAGGAAGAACGCGACGAGGGCGTCATCGCCGAGGCTGAAGCCGCGATCCGCTCGATGCAGGGCGAGGCGAAGGCGCGCCAGGTCGAGACGCTGCTGTCGGGTGAAGCCGACGCCAACGACACCTATCTCGAAATCCATGCCGGCGCCGGCGGCACCGAAAGCCAGGATTGGGCCTCGATGCTGCTGCGCATGTACACGCGCTGGGCCGAGCGACGCCGCTTCAAGGTCGAGGTGCTGGAAGTGCATGACGGCGAGGAGGCCGGCATCAAGTCCGCCACGTTGATGATCAAGGGCCACAATGCCTATGGCTGGATGAAGACGGAATCGGGCGTGCATCGCCTGGTGCGTATTTCGCCCTATGACAGCAATGCGCGCCGGCACACGTCCTTCGCCAGCGTCTGGGTCTATCCGGTCATCGACGACACGATCGAGATCGACGTTTCCGAATCCGACGTCCGCATCGACACCTATCGCTCGTCCGGCTCCGGCGGCCAGCACGTCAACACCACCGATTCGGCGGTGCGTATCACACATCTGGCCACTGGCATCGCCGTCGCCTGCCAGGCCGAACGTTCACAGCACAAGAACAAGGCCAAGGCCTGGGAAATGCTGCGCTCGCGCCTCTACGAGGAAGAGCTGAAAAAGCGCGAGGCGGTTGCAAACGCCACCGAAGCGTCGAAGAGCGACATCGGCTGGGGTCACCAGATCCGCTCCTATGTGCTGCAGCCCTATCAGCTGGTGAAGGATCTCCGCACCGGCGTCGAGAGCACCAGCCCGTCGAGCGTGCTCGATGGCGACCTCGACGATTTCATGGAAGCCTCGTTGTCGCAGCGCATCGAAGGCGGTGCCGGTGAAGCCGTGGCGGACCTGGACTAGTGTATGCTCATATTCAGGTGAGGCCGGCCTGCAAACTCGGGCTGACCTGAATCTGAACATACCCTGCGCACCACAGCGACGGAGGAGAGAGTGCCGAGCAAGCTCACCGGAAAGTGCTTTTGCGGCGCGGTTCACTACGAGGTCGCCGACGAATTCATCTATGCTGGGAATTGCCATTGTTCGAACTGCCGGCGCACCACCGGTTCGGCCTTCAAGCCTTTCGCCGGCATCGAACGCGGCAAGTTTGCCCTCACCGCGGGGCAAGACAAGCTCCTGATCTTCGGCGACGAAAGCGGCCATGACGCGCATTGCGGCCGGTGCGGCTCCTTGCTTTATTCGCTCGTGCGCGATGGCGCCTACGTCCATGTCGCCATGGGAACCCTCGTCGACGATCCGGCCATCCGTCCGACCGCGCATATTTTCGTCGGCTCGAAGGCCGGCTGGTTCACCATCGCTGACGATCTGCCGCAGTATGAAGAGCACGTCGTGGCAGCTGGATCCGTCGACGAATAGGCTTCGGCCGGCCACGCAGCAATTTCTTGCGTCGACTCACATTTGCGCTCACCATCACGGCATTGAGGGGAGACAAAAAGCATTTATGGCCGGTCGCGGCATATCTGCAAGCTGACGATCTGGCCGCTGGGAAGACACGTTCCGGGAACGGGCAAGCGAAACGCTTGACGCTCGTTTGAAAGGAACGTTTCCATGTCTGCTGCCACATCCAGATCGGCCAATGCCGTTCAACCGGCTGGCCGACTTTTGTTTTCCCTGCTCGCAATCGGCGCGACCGCAATGCTGACGGCACCTGCCTTCGCACATGACGCCACGCCCACGGCGGCAAAGCCGCAAGGCTGGAGTTACCCATTCGCATGCTGCGCCAACTATGATTGTCGCACCACCCATACCGGCGAAGTGTTGGAGAAGCCCGAGGGCTATGTCATCGCCGGAACGGGTGAGGTCGTTCCAATGAGCGACAAGCGCGTCAAGGACAGCCCGGACGGCGAGTTTCACTGGTGCGCGCATCAGGCCGGTCTCGACGCTGGCAAGACAATCTGCCTGTTCGTGCCGCCGCGCTCTTATTGACGACAGGCCGGGTTTCCGTGGTTCGGTGGATGCCTGCTGACAGACAGTTGTCAGGAGCACCTCCTTATGCTGCCTTTGCCGTACAGAGCGGCGGGCGACAGGAGGAGTTCGTTGATGACCATCAAGGCAAGCTGTCATTGCAAGGCGACGACATTCGAGGTTTCGCAGGCACCGCGGACGGTGACGCAATGCACCTGTTCGTTCTGCTCGAAACGCGGCTCGCTCTGGGCCTACTACGTTCCATCGCAATTCAAGCTTACCAGCCCGCCGGAGAACGTTTCTGTCTACGAGTGGGGGTCGAAAACCGTAAGGCACGGTTTTTGCGCCACCTGCGGCTGCGGCACCTTTACCGAAACGCCGGACTGGTCGACCGGCGAGCCGGATTTCGACAATCCCAAGATCAGCGTCAACTCGCGGCTGTTCGACGATTTCGATCTCGACAAGGTCGAAGTGGTGATCATCGACGGCAAGAATCTCTGGTAGCCTGATCAGGCCATTCCGGCACGGCGATGCGGCGCTTTCGTCGGGCATTAGTCCTCCGGGAAAAGCCATGGGCGGCGCTTTTGCCGTTCCGCTTTTCGCCGCAATTCATGGTACAAGTCGCGGGAAGGGCTGATTTGGCGCCACCGCAAGGCGTGACTTGGAGAGGGACGATCCTATGAAAAAGACTGTGCTCGTCGTCGTGGCGACGGCTGTGCTCGTGAGTGCCTGCACCACCACCGATCCGTATACCGGCGACCAGAAGATTTCCAACACGGCGGCCGGCGCCGGCCTTGGCGCCCTGGCGGGTGCCAGCCTTGGCTTGCTTGCTGGCGGCAATGACCGCCGCAACGCGCTGATCGGCGCCGGCATCGGCGCGCTGGCCGGCGGCGCCATCGGCGCCACCATGGACCAGAACGAAGCCGAACTGCGCCGGCAGCTCGAGGGCACCGGCGTCAGCGTCACCCGTAGCGGCGACCAGATCATCCTCAACATGCCGTCGGACATCACCTTCAACTCGGATCAGGATGCGGTGAAGCCCGGCTTCTACCAGGTGCTGAACTCGGTTGCGCTGGTGCTGAAGAAGTTCAAGCAGACCACGGTCGACGTCTTCGGCCACACCGATTCGACCGGCGGTGACCAGCACAATTTCGACTTGTCGCAGCGCCGCGCGCTGGCCGTCGCCAACTATCTGTCCGGCCAGGGCGTCGATCAGCGCCGCTTCGCCGTCACCGGTTTCGGCAAGACGCGTCCCGTCGCGTCCAATGCGACAGCCGAAGGCCGCGCCCAGAACCGCCGTGTCGAGATTCAGTTGTCGCCGCTCACCTGAGCTGTTCGGCAAATCAATGCGAAACGGCCCCCGCGTGGGGGCCGTTTTTGCTTGAGCTGATGTCGGCGCTCTTCAGATGGAGCACCATAGGATTAGTCTTTGCTAAAATAAGAGCTTTCGCGCAGCCATGCAAAGGAATAGCATCATCGCTGTTCCGGAGGGGATGAGGCGGTACAAACTGGCCGCGCAATCAGCATTTTTCCGCCTCGGTCTTGCACGGCCAGATCAGAAAGTCTGGGAGGAATGCATGGCAAGAACAGCCACCCTTGGGCGCTGCGGCGTCCTCGCTTTAACAAGTCTCGCAAGCGCATGGTTGGGCATCGCTACGGCCCTGGCCGAGGACGCCAACAAGGCCGACATCGATGCCTTGAAAAAGTCGCTCGCCAAATATGAGGACTACACCGCCGCCGTCCGCGACCTTTATCTGTCGACAGTCGGCTGCGTCTATTACAGCGGAGAAAAGATACCGGGCGCGATGGATTACCCGAAGGGCGCCATGGGTATCCATTTCGTCAATGTCCCGAGTGTCGGCCAGAAACTCGACCCGATGCACCCCAATGTGCTGATTTACGAACCGACCAAGAAGGGCCTGCGCCTGGTGGGCGTGGAATGGCTCGTGCCGCTGACGCCGGACATCAAGGCACCGCCGAAGCTGTTTGGCCAAACCTTCATGGGCCCGATGGAGGGACACTATCCGCTCATCCCGAAAGAGTTCGTCCACTATGATCTTCACGCCTGGCTCGGGGACAACCCGAACGGCATGTTCAGTCCGACGAACCCGAACGTGAAATGCAACAAGGCCGAGTTTCCGATGCTGGAAAAGCCGACCAAGATGATGCCCGGGCCAATGTAACGGGCGAACCAGGCTGATCCATGTCGACGTGAACAGAGACTTAAAGCGGGTCGTTTGAACCCGTTCAGACGCGACACGCTTTAGGAGCCTTGCCGAGAAGGCAAGCCGGATGGCTGGCTTGCCTTCGCTCGGGGTCAGACCTTGGCGACGATCCGCATGAAGGCCGGCATGTCATCGCCGAAGCCGACGGTGGAGTCGTTATCTTCCTGGTGGCGTTGGCGGGCAGGGCGGTTGCTGTCGCGCTGCGGCCTGGTGTCGCCGCGTTCCGGTGCGCGCTGCTCGTTGCGATCGGATGATTTGCGCTCGGTGTTTTCCGAACGGATCGCTTCCTTGCGCGAGCGCCGTTCGCCGATGTCGGCGACCGCGGTCTCGACCACATCAGGCTGCTCCTCGCGTACCATTGCCGGTGCCGCATCTTCGCTTGGCCTGGCGTGGCGTTCGCGCGGTTTGCGCTCACCCCGGTCCTTGCGGTCATCGTCCTTGCGGCCGGCACGGCGCGGGGCGCCCTTGCCACGGCGCGGAGCGTCGTCCTCGCCGCCTTCGCTGGCGACCACTGTCGACAGGTCGCCGTCATGCCATTCGATCTTGTTGCCAATCAGCCGCTCGATGGCGTCGATGTACTTGGTATCCGACTTGGTCGCGATGGTGAAGGATTTTCCAGAGCGCCCGGCGCGGCCAGTGCGGCCAATGCGGTGGACATAATCCTCGGCATGGATCGGCACGTCGTAGTTGAAGACGTGGCTGACATCCGGGATGTCGAGGCCGCGCGCGGCGACGTCGGAAGCGACGAGGTAGCGCAGCTTGCCGTCGCGGAAATTGGCCAGCATCTGCATGCGCGCGCGCTGGTCCATGTCGCCATGCAACGCACCGGCGTCGAAATCATACTTCAGCAGCGAGCGGAACAGCTCCGACACTTCGACCTTGCGGTTGCAGAAGATGATGGCGTTCTTCAGTTCCGCATCTTCGGCCTTGATGAGGTTGCGCAATGTCTCGCGCTTGTCCCATGGCTTGGAGCCGGATTTGACCAGCCGCTGGATGATGTTGGTCGCCGCGGACGCGGCCTTCGAGACTTCGACGCGCACCGGCGCATGCAGGAACTTTTCGGTGAGCTTGGTGATTTCGGGCGGCATCGTCGCCGAGAAGAACAGCGTCTGCCTGGTGAACGGAATCATCTCGCAGATGCGCTCGATGTCGGGAATGAAGCCCATGTCGAGCATACGGTCCGCTTCGTCGATGACGAGGATCTCGACGCCGTTGAGCAGCAACTTGCCGCGTTCGCGGTGGTCGAGCAGGCGGCCGGGCGTCGCGATCAGCACGTCGGCACCGCGCTCCAACTTCTTGTCCTGTTCGTCGAACGACACGCCGCCGATCAGAAGTGCGATGTTGAGCTTGTGGTTCTTGCCGTATCTGATGAAATTCTCTTCGACCTGTGCGGCGAGCTCGCGCGTCGGCTCCAGGATCAGCGTGCGCGGCATGCGGGCACGAGCCCTGCCTTTTTCGAGGCGGGTCAGCATTGGCAGCACAAAGGAAGCCGTTTTCCCTGTGCCGGTCTGGGCGATGCCCAGAATATCCTTACCGAGCAAGGCGTGCGGAATGGCACCAGCCTGGATCGGCGTCGGCTGGGTGTAGCCGGCGTCGGTGACTGCGGAAAGGACCTTCGGCGACAGGCCGAGGTCTGCGAAGGTCAACGCTTCTTGAGCGGTCGTGGTGTCTGAGGACAAGTGTTGTTGTCTTTGGCTGGTTCGGGGAAGCGCAACGGCGTCTGTCGCGGCAAGCGCCACGCGCCTGCAAGATTGGTATTGCGATTAGGCGCAAGCCCGCGATTTGTCAACAGAAACGGGCGGCATTGGTGCGATTGTGAAGTTGTAACCTTAATCGGGATGCTTAATCGAGGTGTTGGTCACTGCGCCGGCTCAGTAGCGGAACTGCTCGGCCAGAATGCGCTCGTTCCAGGAATGATTGGGATCGAACAGCAACGTTGCTGTCGCCGTTGGTGATTCCCGTACCGTTACCGAGGTCACCGCCTTGACCTCGGTATGGTCGGCGGCGGCGTTCACCGGCCGCTTTTCCGGCTCGAGAATGTCGAAGCGCACGGTCGCCTTGTTGGAGAGC
>NZ_RZQG01001709.1:0-536 GCF_003998635.1 Mesorhizobium sp. M7D.F.Ca.US.004.03.1.1 | reverse complement strand
GACTATCAGAGCGTCGGCACGGTCGAATTCATCGTCGACAAGGACAAGAACTTCTATTTCCTTGAAATGAATACACGATTGCAGGTCGAGCTCCGTCACCGGATGCTCGACCTGCAATCGTGTATTCATTTCAAGGAAATAGAAGTTCTTGTCCTTGTCGACGATGAATTCGACCGTGCCGACGCTCTGATAGTCAACGGCCCTAGCCAGCGCCACTGACTGCTCGCCCATGGCCTTGCGTGTCTCGGCATCAAGAAATGGCGACGGCGCCTCTTCCGCCACCTTCTGGTTGCGGCGCTGGATCGAGCATTCGCGCTCGCCGAGATAGAGCGCGTTACCATGCGCGTCGGCCAACACCTGGATCTCGATATGGCGCGGATCGACGACGAATTTCTCGATGAAGACGCGGTCGTCGCCGAACGAGCTCTTGGCTTCCGAACGGGCTCGGTCGAAGCCGTCGCGCACTTCCGACTGGCTCCAGGCGATACGCATGCCCTTGCCGCCGCCGCCGGCCGAGGCCTTGATCATCACGGGAT
>NZ_RZQG01001708.1:0-536 GCF_003998635.1 Mesorhizobium sp. M7D.F.Ca.US.004.03.1.1 | reverse complement strand
GGATGAACAGGGTTCGTGCCGGCGGCTCTTCAAGATTCTTCAGCAAGGCATTGGCGGCATTGGCGTTCATGTCGTCGGCCGGGTCGACGATGACGACCCGGTAGCTGCCGTCATGTGAGGTCAGCGACAGGAAGCGGTTGACCTTGCGGATTTCATCGACGGTGACAACGGTCTTGAAGCTCTTAGTCTTGTCGTTCAGCGGCCGGGTCAGATGCAGCACGCCGGGATGCGCCCCGGTGGCGATCTGGCGAAACAGCGACGACGCCGGATCGGGAGTGGCAAGGCTTTCCGGCGCCTGCGCGAAATCGGGGTGCTTCAGGAGATGATGCGCAAGATGGAAGGCGAGCGTCGCCTTGCCGATGCCGACCGGTCCGGAGAAGATCAGCGCATGCGGCAGCTTTCCCGCGCGATAGGCGGCGGTGAGCATATCAGCGGCTTGGCTGTGCCCGACCAGGCGTCGCGTCTCGGATGGCTCGGGCACGCCGTCCAGCGTGTCGTGCTGTTCGGGTGCGATGCGCTCAAAAATCATGCCGGTG
>NZ_RZQG01001707.1:0-538 GCF_003998635.1 Mesorhizobium sp. M7D.F.Ca.US.004.03.1.1 | reverse complement strand
GACCTATGACGACCTCGAGAACGCCATCGACACCATCAAGAAGCAGGTGCCGGACGACAAGCTCAAGGGCTACGTTCTGGATCTCCGCCTCAATCCGGGTGGTCTGCTCGACCAGGCGGTGAGCGTGTCCGATGCCTTCCTCAACCGCGGCGAGATCGTCTCGACGCGCGGCCGTGATCCCAAGGACGTCACCCGCTTCGACGCCAAGCCCAAGCAGGTTGACGACATCAACGGCAAGCCGATGATCGTTCTGGTCAATGGCGGTTCGGCCAGTGCATCCGAAATCGTCGCCGGCGCGCTGCAGGATCTGCGCCGTGTCACGGTGGTCGGCACGCAGTCCTTCGGCAAGGGTTCGGTGCAGACCATCATTCCGCTCGGCGAGAATGGTGCGCTGCGGCTGACGACGGCGCTCTATTACACGCCGTCCGGCAAGTCGATCCAGGGCAAGGGCATCACGCCCGACATCAAGGTCGACCAGCCGCTGCCGCCGGAACTGCAGGGCAGGGACCTGACGCGCGGTGAATCCGACCTCAAGGGC
>NZ_RZQG01001706.1:0-538 GCF_003998635.1 Mesorhizobium sp. M7D.F.Ca.US.004.03.1.1 | reverse complement strand
CTCCCCGAGGGGAGAGGAGACTTGCAGCGCCGGCGCCTCCCTCTTCTCCCCCACGGGGAGAAGGTGGCCGCGAAGCGGCCGGATGAGGGGGCTGGCGGCAGCAATGGGAGAGCAGCCTCACCCCGCCACAAAAACGCGGCGCTGGAAGCGTGCCTGATGGTAGGGGCAATAGCTTTTCAGCGCCCTGGTGCGCATGCCGCAGCACAGCATGTCGGCGCCCGGCCGGCTGCCTGGAGCGTCGTTCTCGGGGTCTTCTTCCAGCGTCAGGTCCAGCGGCGCGCGGCAGCGCCCAAACAGACAATCGATGAAGCGCATCGCTACGCCATGCGGCTGGCGGCCGACGGGCGTGCGCGGCGACACCGGGACTTTGAACCGATAGGCCTCGCCGTCGGCGATCAGCACGCCCACTTCACGCACGAACAGGCGCGGCGGCAGCCAGGCCGGCGAAGGGTCGCGCTTGGTGGCCGCCTTGCGCATGCCGGTGACAGCGAGCACGGCGTCGATCCTGCCGGCGGCCGGCCTAGCGCTCACCTTACCC
>NZ_RZQG01001705.1:0-539 GCF_003998635.1 Mesorhizobium sp. M7D.F.Ca.US.004.03.1.1 | reverse complement strand
GACGGTGTGCTGGCCGCCAGGCTGGAGCGCGGCGACATCGTCATCGCTTTCGGCGGCGGCGTCATCGGCGACCTCGCCGGCTTTGCCGCCGGCATCGTGCGCCGCGGTATGAATTTCGTGCAGATCCCGACCTCGCTGCTGGCGCAGGTCGATTCCTCGGTTGGCGGCAAGACCGGCATCAACAGTGCACGCGGCAAGAACCTTGTCGGCGTCTTCCATCAGCCGAAACTGGTGTTGGCCGACACCGGAGTGCTCGACACGCTGCCGATCCGCGAATTCCGCGCCGGTTACGCTGAGCTTGCCAAATACGGGTTGATCGACCGGCCGGAGTTTTTCGTCTGGCTGGAAGAGAACTGGGCAAAGGTTTTTGCCGGCGGGCCGGAGAGAGCGCAGGCGATTGCCGAAGCCTGCCGCGCCAAGGCCGACGTCGTTGCGCGCGACGAGTTCGAGACTGGCGACCGCGCATTGCTCAATCTCGGCCACACGTTCGGCCACGCGCTGGAAGCCGCCACCCAGTATGACGGAACCCGCCTCGTCCT
>NZ_RZQG01001704.1:0-542 GCF_003998635.1 Mesorhizobium sp. M7D.F.Ca.US.004.03.1.1 | reverse complement strand
AAACCGAGCTTCCGGACGCTGAAGTGCCGCCCTATCTGTCGGGACTTGGCGTGGATGACCCGCAACGCGGGGCGTTCGAGGCCCGCTATCTCACGGCCTCGGCAGCGGCGCATGACCGCTTCAACCGCTTTCGGATGGATGCCGGCCTGGCGCCGCTGCCGAAGGGCCTGTTCCTGGAGACATCGCCCGACCTCAATTTGCTGCTGACCCCGACGATCGTGCGCCGCGAGCGCGCCGAGCCGCTCGACCCGGCCCGCTTCGTCTATCTCGAAGGCTGCGTGCGTTCGGAGGGGCCATTTGAGGTGCCGGTGTTTCCGCGCAATGGCGGGCCGCTGGTCTATGTCAGCTTCGGCAGCCTGGGCGCCATGGATGTCGGCCTGATCGAGCGGATGCTGGCGGTATTCGACAGGCTGCCCGCCCGCTTCATCGTCAATGCCGGCGGCCTGCGCGACGCCTATCGCGCGGTGCCCGACAACGTCTATCTCGACGCCTGGTTTCCACAGCCCTCGGTGGTGGCAAAGTCCGACCTGTTCATCCACCAC
>NZ_RZQG01001703.1:0-543 GCF_003998635.1 Mesorhizobium sp. M7D.F.Ca.US.004.03.1.1 | reverse complement strand
TGGTGCTGGTGACTGGAGCAGTTGGCGGCATTGGCCGATCGGTATCCCAGGCATTGGCAAATGCCGAGATGTCGATTGTTGCAATAGACAAGGACAGCGAGGGGCTAGCGTCCTTGGCAAAAGATCTCGGGGTTCCAGCCAATCAGCTCGTGACATTCACCTGCGACATCACCGACCAACCGATGGTTGACGCGGTCGTCGAGGCAGCCGTTGAAAAGCTTGGTCGCATTGACGCGCTGGTCCATTGTGCAGGCTTGGATGCCCCTGCAGGATTTGCATGGAACGAACCCGCGAACCATTGGCTCAAAATCTTGGACGTCAATCTCAACGGCGCATGGTGGCTTACACGAGCTGTGCTGCCTAAAATGATTGCGCGCGGCGGCGGACGGATCATACTCGTCAGTTCTGTCGCCGCGCGATCGCCCACGGGCAGAGCATCCGTGGCATACAATGCGGCCAAGGCCGGCATCAACGGGCTCACAATTGGCCTTTCCGCCCAGGTCGAGCAGTATGGAATTCTTGTCAACGCGATTGCTCCAGGCC
>NZ_RZQG01001702.1:0-545 GCF_003998635.1 Mesorhizobium sp. M7D.F.Ca.US.004.03.1.1 | reverse complement strand
CACGAACGACACGTGAAGGAGTATCGATAAGCCCGGGTCGGGCCGGATCGTCGCCGGCCCAAGAGATCAGCGTCCTGACCGCGGCCTCAGCATCGAAGCGCGTCGGCCGGACGCGGCCGACTGTTCTGGGTTTGCCGTCTCCCGCTGAATTTCCCTGGGCGGAGGCCGACACGCCATCTTCGGTGTCGTCCAGAATTTGCGAACGCAGGTCCATCGGTCTCTCCAGTTCCACGCTTGAACCATTGGATGCGCCTGGCGAGGATTGGTTCCCGACGGGCACGACACCAGGAGGAAGGTTCCCACCCGTGGCGAACTACGGGAACTTTTCGAAAAGCGCTGCATCCAATTTCACGTCCGGCGCATAGTCGACATACGCCGTCAGGATCGTAAAGGAGAACCAAGATGGCATCGAAACAGTCCGTGGAGACCGACCCTTACCTCGCTGTTGGTGTGTTCATCGTGGCAATCGCGATAATGCCCATGCCGCCGGTCAGCTGGTGGTCCTGGTACGCGTCGGCGACGATATGCTGGCGGTCGACGGCACA
>NZ_RZQG01001701.1:0-546 GCF_003998635.1 Mesorhizobium sp. M7D.F.Ca.US.004.03.1.1 | reverse complement strand
GGCTTGTAGAATTTCAGGCGCTCACCGTCGGCTGACCGTGCCTGCACCATCGCGTGGATATGGACGTGCTTGGTGTCCTTGTGATGCGCCAGGACGAACTTGTATCCTGGCGCGCGATCCTCCATCACGGCGCGCGCCGCGGCCATGACGGCGTTGGCATCGGTGCCGGCTCTTGCCGAAAAAAGCAGGTGATAGGCATTGCGGCGCGCACGCCCCGAAAACTGCGGGCGCCATTGTTCATAGACCGAAGCCGCCGCCTTGGTGGAATTCTTCACCCCGGGTACAGGCTCGCCATTTGCGTGGCGGACTTGGTTGTGGGTGCGGATGAACTTCTGCAGGAAATATTTCGCCTTGGGTTCGCGGCTCACGGCCGCCGTTACCTCTGCCTTGGCGACCACCCCCGCCGCGCCCATGGCCTCGGACAACCGCGCCTCGATCTTGTCGAGCGCCTTGCTGCGCGAATTCCCCCGACCGCCGGCAAGCACCTTGGCGAGCGGCCCTGCCCGCTCATCGGTGTGCGCATAAACCTGCACCGTCTGTCCATCC
>NZ_RZQG01001700.1:0-546 GCF_003998635.1 Mesorhizobium sp. M7D.F.Ca.US.004.03.1.1 | reverse complement strand
ATGCCGTCTTCTACGGCGAAAAAGCAATCGACCGCTCACCTTGCGGAACCGGATCGTCGGCACGAATGGCCCAGATGCACGCTCGCGGCCAACTCGCGATCGGCGACGAATTCATCCACGAAAGCATAATCGGCACTTTATTCGACTGCCGTATTGAGGGTGCGGCGGAGGTTGGCGGTCGCCAGGCTATTCGACCGAGTGTAGCGGGGTGGGCGCGCATCATCGGACACAACACGATCTTCGTCGACGAAGGGGACCCGCTTCAGCACGGTTTCCAACTGACCTGACGACGCGGGACTTTACAGGAGGAACACAGCCAAATGACGTCCAAGCAAATAAGATTCGCCCTGATTGGCGCGGGGATGGGAGCCGAAACACATGCGATCGAGTTGCCGCATGTGGAAGGCGCCGTCTTCCAGGCAGTCTTTGCGCGCAATGCCGAAAAGGCGGAGGCCTTCCGTGCCCGCTATGGGGCAAAAAAGGCTTATTCTGATCGCGCCGAGCTGCTCGCCGATCCGGAAATCGATGCCGTGATCATCGTTACGC
>NZ_RZQG01000016.1:0-21185 GCF_003998635.1 Mesorhizobium sp. M7D.F.Ca.US.004.03.1.1 | reverse complement strand
CGAACAGTTGCCCGCCCTTGCGCACCATCTTCCAGCAGATGTTCTCGACGCCGAGTTCGCCGACGAAGTCGATCACCACATGCGCACCGCCGCCAGTGATCTGGGCGACCTCCTCGACAACGTTCGGCCCCCCGTCGAGCACGAAGTCGGCGCCCAGATCCCTGGCCAGAACTTGCGCCGCCGGCTCGCGATCGACGGCGATGATGCGGCAGCCCGAGATCGCATGCAGCGATTGCAGAGCGATATGGCCAAGCCCGCCTATGCCGAGCAACACGCAATAGCTGCCTGGCCGCAACAGCTTGGCGGCGCGTTTGGCGGCACGGTAGGCGGTGATGCCGGCATCGGCCAGCGGCGCCACCTCGATCGGCGTGATGTTGGCGTTCAACTTGATCAGCGAGCGTTCGCTGGTGATGAAATACTCGGCGAAGCCGCCATTCATGCCAAGGCCGGGGAATTGGCCGTTGTCGCAATACATATCCTCGCCATGGCGACAGTTGAGGCAGATGCCGCATGAGCGGAAGGGATGGCAGATCACGGCGTCACCGCGCTTGACCGACCTGACACCGCTGCCGACTTCCTCGACCCAACCGGCATTCTCGTGGCCCATGATGTAAGGCAACAGTGTGCCTTCGGGATCCATGGTCGGCTTCCACACACCTTCGATGATGTGCAGGTCGGTGCGGCAGAGGCCGGCGGCACCCACCCGCACGATCACCTCGTCGGGAGCGGTGATTGTCGGCGCCTTGACCTCCTCGATCTTGAGCTGGACGTTCATCTTCGGGTCGTACTCGTACAGTCTGGCAGCTTTCATCGTCGTATCCCTTTCAACGTCGAAATCGTTCCGTTGGAATTGTCGCCTCAGGCGCGGCCGAGTTTTTCAGAGCCGCCGCCACGTGCCGGTCCGGCCGTCGGATCCTCGTCCTCTGCAAGATCGCCAATCAGCGTTTCGGTGGTCAGGATCAGCGTCGCCACCGAAGCTGCGTTGGCGAGCGCCGTGTAGGTGACGCGGACGGGGTCGATGATGCCTGCCTCGAACATGTTCTGGTATGTGCCGGTTGCTGCGTTGTAGCCGTAGCCGCCATTGATGCGGGTGACCTCGGTCACCACCGCCTCAGGATCGGCGCCGGCGTTGGCGGCGATGCGCCACAGCGGCCGCGACAGAACCGAGCGCACAAGGCGCACGCCTTCGGCGACATCGCCGTCGACGCCAGCCGCTACCTTGTCGAGCAGCGGCGCGATCTGGGCAAGCGCCGAGCCGCCGCCAGCGACCACGCCCTCTTCGGACGCGGCTCGCACCGCGTTCAAGGAATCCTCGATCAGCTGGATGGTCCGCTTCTGCTCGACCGGCGTGACGCCGCCGGCATAGAGGATCGCTGTGCCGCCGGAGAGCTTGGCCAGGCGTTCGCGCAACTTGTCCTGGTCGATGTTCGGCGGCGAGGCTTCATACTGCCGCTGCACCTGGGCGCGGCGCGAGGCGATAGCCGCATGGTCGCCGCCGCCACGAATGATCGAGGTGTAGGACGAACTGGTCTTCACCCGGTCGGCCGTGCCGAGATCCTCAGCGGTGATATCCTCCAGCCGGCCGCCGAGATCGCGCGCGATCACCTTGCCGTCTGTGATGATGGCCAGATCCTCCATCATCGCCTTGCGCCAGTGGCCATATTCCGGCGGGTGGACGACGAGATATCGCCCCGGTCCCTGCTTGCCGAGCAGCGTCACCACCACTTCCGGCGACATTTCTTCGGACACGATCAGCAGCGGCCGGCCATCCTCGTCGGCGATGCGGCGAACCGCATCGAGCTGCCCGGGTTCCTTGATCTTGAGGTCGGTCATCAGGATGTAGGGCCGTTCGAGAACAGCCTCCATCTTCTCCTGATCGGTCACCATGTGATGAGAGAGGTAGCCGCGTTCGAAGGACATGCCCTCGACGACATCGAGCGTGGTCTCGGTGGTGACGCTGAAGTCGGTAGTGATGACGCCTTCGGTACCCACCCGCCGATGGGCTTCCGCCACCAGCGCGCCAAGCTTCGCGTTGGTCGCGGCGATGTTGGCGACCGACGCCAGGATGCCGTTGCCCTTGGCCGGTTTGGCCGAGGCCTTGAGTGCCGCCACAACCGCCGCCACGGCGAGGTCGATGCCTTTGCAGAGATCGACGGACTTCACGCCGCGCTCATTCGCCTCGACGCCACCCTGGATGAGCGCGTTGGCGAGCACGATGGCAGTCGTGGTGCCGTCGCCGGCGATCTCGTTGGTCTGCATCGACACTTCACGGACGACCTGCGCGCCCATGTTTTCGAAACGGTCGTGCAGCTCGATCTCGGAGGCGATGCTGACGCCGTCGCGGGTCACCATCGGCGTGCCGATCGGCCGGTCGATCATGGCGTTCATGCCTTTGGGGCCGAGCGTCGGCTCGACGGCGGCTGCAAGCCGGAAGACGCCACGGGCGAGAGCCCGGCGGGCCTGCGAATTATGAAGCATTATCTTGGGCATGATTCCTCCTTCCGCCTTACGGGCGGGTTGTTGGTTAGGGGCCTCGTGCGGGGGAGGCCGTTGTTGTCGGCTCTGCTTCAGGCGGTCGGCGCGGTTCGTGCCGGCACGCGATCCAGAATGAAATCGACCAGCGTCGGTTCGCCATCGACCACATCCAGTTCCTTGTATCTGGTCTGCTTGAGCCCCCGGCACAGCGCGCCGTTGAACTCCATGTTGATGCGCACACCGCGCAGCTCGGCGAGATAGGCACCGAGCGCGCTAGGCGGTATGCGTTGTCCGACCCAGGAGACGAAGACAGGATCGTCCGCCCGACGGTCGGGAAAACGCGCGAGCAGCGCCGCCCGGTATCGCGGCTTCTGTTTGGCCGCCTCGCCCGGTTCGAACCGCGCGACGTCGTATGCCGGCAGGTCCATGCCGAGGATTTCCCGATCGGTCAGACCGTGCGCCCTGAGGCCGCGCAGGACCGCCTCCTGGCGCCGCTTGAAGGCCTTCATCGCGAAGGTTTCGCGCAAGCCGCCGAGATCCTGATCCTCGGCAAGCAAGGCAAAGATATCGCCGAAGCTTTTGCCCTCTGCCATGCCGCGATTAACCTCTTCGGCGAACATGTGGTCGTGCAGCTTGACGCGATAGGCAGGCTTCCAGGAGAGCTGGTCGAGCGCCTTGCGGACGCCGTCCAGCATCAGGAACGCGAAGTTGGGCGAGCACCAGTAGGTCGGCAGGCGGAAGTCGATCTCCACGCTGCCATCACCCGTCACCGCGGCCCGCTCGACGAAACCCATCTCGGTGACGGGTTCGTCGAGTTCCGGGTCGTTGACCTCACCAAGGCGCCGCCAGAGTTCCTTCTCGCGGCCGCCGGAAACACTGGCGGTTGCCATGGCTCCTACTCCGCCGCAATGCTGAAGGGCGAGCTGGCAAGCGCCTTCTTCTTGGCTTCGATGTCGATGTTGTAGAGACGCGCGGCGTTGAGGCCGAGGATCTTCTCCTTGATCTCGTCGGTCAGCTGCACACCCCGCTCGGCGGCGATGTCCTCGGGAATCTGATAGGCCCAGAATTTCTCGACCAGCCAGCGCGGCGTCCAGATCGCGTAGTCGGAGCCGAACAGGATCTTCTCCGGCCCGAGCCAGAACAGCAGCTCGGCGATGACCTCGCCGAAATAGCGCGGCCGCGCGTGGATGAAGGGCAGTGCCACCGCCAAGCCGCCATAGACATTGGTTTCCTGCGTCGCGATCCAGCAGAAATCGTCGAGGCGCGGCAGGCCGCAATGCTCGATGATCCAGTTGAGGCCCTGGAAATCCGTCGCCGCGTGGTCGACGTCATGAACGTCGAACGCATCCTTCGAGAGCGGCAGGATGGTTGGGCCCTTGTGGACGTGGATGTTCCGGATGCCGAGCTTGTCGCAGAGTTCGAAGCACTTGTAGGCATCGGGATCGGTGAGCTTCCAGCCCTTGGAAGCGCCATTCCATTCGGCCGTGTACATCTTCACGCCCTTGACGTCGTAGGTCTCCTTGAGGAAGTGGATGTATTCCAGCGCCTTCTCGCCATCGCGAGGATCGAAGGCGCCGTTGACGATGAACCGCTCCGGATAGCGCTTGGCCACCTCGGCGTTGCGCTCGATCGTGTTGAAGCCGTTCTTGTAGAAATCCTTGAGATAGGTCGACTGGACGATCGCCACATCATCGGGCCCGTCGATGAACAGGTCGCGATAGAGGTCGTCGGCGCTGTATTTCTCGAACTTGCTCTTCTCCCACAACTGGTCCTTCGGGCTCAGCCCGGTGTGATAGGCATAGAAGCACTCGATGAACTGCTTGCCATGGATGTTCTTCTGGTTTTCGGGGCTGCCGTCCCAGAAATGAGTGTGGCCGTCGATCACGAAAATGTCCTTGCCTTCCGGTGTTCTGTACATGGTTGCCTCCGCAGCAATCGCGTTGATCGGTTCGGCGCGCCGCACCCAGCGGCGCGCCGGATTTTTGGGGCGCCTATTCGATGTATTCGAACATCTCGTCCATGTTGCCGAACAGGATCACGGTGTTGTCGTCGATGCGCACCATCCGCCCGTAGTGGGTGGAGCTGTTCACCTCAAAGGTTTCCGCCGTCATCTCGCGGCCGAGATATTCGCTGATCTCGTCCATCTTGAAGATCAGCTTGCCGGTGCCATCGATGCGGATCATCGCCGGTTGGTAGGTGACGGTTACGTTCGGCTTAAGGCCCATGAATTCGGCGATGGCCCTCGCCTCGACCGAGTCGTTCATGGTGACGCCGCACTGGTGCGAAATCGTCTGCTCGAAGGTGATGTCCTTCATCGCCTTGAAGATGTTGGAATGCGTTGCGTCGCGTGCTGATAGTGACATGACGATTTCTCCTGTTTCAGCGCTTGAGGCCGAGTTCGCCGAGGATCTGGCCAATCCGCTCTTCGGATTTGGCGCGGACATCGGCGAAGGCGACCGGCTTGGAATGCGGCATCGACCAGATCGGCTGCAGGCCTGTGGCTGCCTTGTCGGCGAGCGCGCCGTGCTTCTTGACCCAGCCCTGGAAGAGCTTCTTGTTGGCGGCGCCATGCTTCTCGTCATTGGCGAGGAGATGCATGAGGTCGATCGTGTTGGCGAGGTTGCGCTCATAGTCGGCCTCGGCCGCCGAAATCACCGCCGGGGTGATGAAGTCATGGTTGGCGGCGGCGATCTGCATCAGGAAGCCGGAGCGGAACACTTCGCCCACCAGCGGCTCGAAGACGATGTTGATGGCGAAGTACTGCTCGAGATAGTCGGTCGCGCCCATGATGGTCTCGACCGCTTCGCGCGTGCCTTGCCAGTTCTTGTCCTCGAGCCAGGCCTTCTTGCCGAGCTCGTCGTCCCAGTCGGGAAGGTCCATGCCGATCTCGGCAAGGTAGAGCGTGATGTCCTGGGCAAGCCGCAGCTTGTAGGACGAATTGGTCAGCGTCGCGTTGTTGATCATCTGGGTGTAGCCGTAACGCTGCGCCTGCATCAGCGAGGTGCCGAGTCCGAATTCGGCGTGTTTCCAGGCGCCGAGCTGCGTCTGCAGTATCTTGACCCAGGCCTTGTCGAAGGTCTTCGGGGTGCCCGACTTGCGCGCGTTGTTGATGACGCTCTGCACCATCGTCTCGATCTTCGACTGGCGCTGGTAGTGCGTACGCTCCCACTCCTGGTCGGGAGCGCGGAAGGCATGCCAGTTGGAGCTCTGCGCGGCGGTGTTCTGCTTGACATAGGCGCCCTTGCCGTCGGCAAAGGAGATGATCCAGTCCTGGATCAGGTAGCGTTCCGGGTCGGGCTGGACGTCGACCGTCATGTCCTCGTAGTGTGTGGCGCGCTGGCCTTTCGGGTCGAAATACCGGTATTTCCGGCTGTCGGAGTCGGCGAAGATTGCCGCGCCGGCGGCTCCTGATCCGACTGAACTCGAGGTTGCAGGCATAGTCTCTCTCCCTTGTTGCAGTTGTGGTTGGCTGTGCGTGGCCGCCCTCAACGGGCCGGCGTTGCACCTGCCGATGTGGTGAACTTGTCGAAGAAGATCCGCTCCGTTTCGAAGCCGTTCATGAACAGCACCGGCTGCAGCGCATCGATCATCGGCGGCGGGCCACAGGCATGGACATCGCCCTGCCCGTCGACCGCCAGTTGCTTGAGCACGGCGTCGACACTCTGGTGCACGAAGCCACGTTCGCCTTGCCATTCGGCGTCGTCGTTCGCGTGCGACAGCACGGGAATGAAGGTGACGTCGGAATGATTGCCGACCAGCTCGGCGATCCTGTCGAGATAGAACAGGTCGTTGCGGGTGCGGGCGCCGTAGAAGAAATAGACCGGACGTTTCTCGCCGCTCTTCAGGTGATCGTTGAGGATCGACCAGACCGGCGACATGCCCGAGCCGGCGCCGACCAGGATCAGGGGTCCTTGCCGTTCGTCGCGGCGGAAGCAGGTTCCGTAGGGTCCGACGACGGTGACTTCGGCTCCGGCCCTGATGCCTCCGGAATCGAGTTCTCCCGAGAACTTTCCCTCAGGGTATTTTTTGATGATGAAGGAGAGTTTTTGGGTTTGGTCCGGCGTATTTGCCATGGAGAACGAGCGCGTAATCGTCTCCCCTTTTTGCGTGGTAACCGTGATGTCGACATATTGCCCCGCCCAGAACTTCATTGGGGAGCCGAGTTCGATCTCGATGCCGCGAATGTCGTGGGTCAGCTGCTCGATGCGAGCAATCCGGCCCTTGTACGTCTTCACGGCGATCGCTTTCGCCAAAATCTCCTCGTCGTAGTTGAGAAGCTCGACTTCCAGGTCGGAGAAGGCGATGCAGCGGCACAACAGCACGTGCCCGCTCTCCTTCTCCATGTCGTTCAGAGCGAAGGTCGAGTATTTCAGCATGTCGACTTCGCCTTCGAGCAACACGCTTTTGCAGGCCGAGCATTGCCCTTCCTTGCAGCCGTGCGGCAGGGCGATGCCCTGGCGGAACGCGGCGTTGAGCACCGTTTCGCCATGCTCGACGTCGAATTCGACGCCGACCGGGCTGAGCCTGACCGTGTGGGTTTCCGACATACGGACCTCCAGTGAAAGGATGGGCGGGACGAACCCGCCCCCCTTTGGCCTGATCAGTTGCAGGGGTTGATGGTGAAGCCCTTGGCGTACTCCGCCAGGTGCTTCTCGCGGTCCGCGGGCGACATGGCACGCAGCGCGTTGAGCGGCGATCCGAGCGTGTTGCCGCGCACGTCGTCGAGCGTCCACATCTCCTTGTCGTCGAAGCGCAGATGCGGCTGCGGAACCAGCGTCTTGCCGTCGGAACGGACGAAGTTCAGGTCCTTGATCGCATCGGCCAGATCCCAGCCGTCATAGAGCGTCTCCCACTCGCGCTTGCCGCTGAAGCGGCCCATCGCGGGCGTCGGCCGGCCCTGATACTCGTCGGCGAAGGCGACCGTTGCGGTCCACTTGTCGAGTTCGTGGGCGAAGGTATGGAGTTGACCGTCGATCTCGCCGACCACCATGTCCTCGCGGATCAGGCAGGGAACGAGGCAGGACCAGCAGCGGTGCGGGTAGACGTAGCCGACGTCGCTGTTGAACAGCAGCACCTTCTCGCCCTTGTGGCTGAGCTTGGCATACCATTTCCAGAAGTCGCCGAACTCGGCATACCAGCCTGGATATTTGTGCTCGAACCACTCGAAGTCCTTGTCAGTCTGGGCTTCGATGCGCCAGAAGTTGACCGGCCAGCCGACCGCGAAGAACTGCCCGACCTTGTGGACGTAGTTCTTCTTGGTGATGCGTTCCCAGGCCGCCTGGACGTCGTCGTGATGGACCTTGATGCCGTATTTTTCGAGCGGCAGCATGTACGTGCGATAATAGTCCTCATAGATCCAGCGGTGCCACATTTCCGCGTAGGACTCCTTGTTCTTGTCGCGGTTGGTGGTGCCGTATTCGATGAAGGTGCCGATGGCGGCATCGACGATGGCGTGGTTCTGCCAGAAGGCGTAGCGCAGGTCGCGCTCGAGCAAGAGGTGGTTCTCCGGCTCCTTGAGCGCCGCCATCAGCAGCGAGTGGCCATTGCCGATATGCCGGCTCTCGTCGGACTGCACCGACAGGAACACCGTCGGCAACGCGTAGTCGCCGTTGCGGGCGGCCTCCGAAGGCATGGCGACGAACAGCGTGTTGGTGAAGGCGGTTTCGGCCACGACGGTCAGGTACATGCAGGCGGCGGTCATCGTGTCGCCGGTGATGAAGCCTTCGGCGAACTGCCGGCCGATGGTGGTGGCGTAGCACTTTCCGAAGGCTTCCTCGGTGATATCGAAGCCGGCCGGATCGATGTAGTTCTCCATGTACCATTTCTTCAAATTCATCTGGATCGTCGAGTGACGAAACTCGTCGATCATCTGCATGGTGAAGCCGGTTCTGAGTTCCTCACCAGGCGCGATGCGGGCAACCATCGCCATCGAGCGGGCAGCAGAGATTTCCGGGAAGGGAATGATGGCCAGGAAGAGCTTCATCCACTCGACCCAGCGCGGCTCGACGTTGCGGAACATGTCGCCGCGCAGCGCCGCATCGAGCGCGCCGTAGACGCGGTTGTCCTTTTCTTCCTGCATCGGGAAATACGACCGCAGGACCTGCTTCATCGGGTCGCGCGGCGTCTTGTTGATCTTGTAGTCGGTCGGAAACGTCATCGCTTCCTGGACGTAGGAAGGATTCCAGCCGAGATCGGCAATCTTCTTGGTTGCCTCGCCGACGGAGATTCCGCGTTGCGAGGTAATCTTGTTGAGCGTCAGAGACGTCATGGTCATAAGCCTCCACCAGGTTTGAGCCGCAGGTCCCTTGACCCCGGCATGAAGCGGCACACAGCACCGCCAGTGAGAGTGCGAGCGGCACGACAAAGGGTTGCGCATCGAAGCGCGACTCATGGTCCGGCCGTTCAAGTGGATCGCGGCAAAGGTTTTCGAGGTGTTTTGGCAGAGACCCGCGGCGCCAACCGCATGTGCGATGGGCGTATCGAAGCGGTCTCTGCTCCCTCCGTTCCTTCGTTCTTTTGGCACCGCGTCAAAAGCGCGATGGGCTTCTTGTGGAAAGGTACAAAGCAAGCGGCGTGCCAATTTGAAAATAGCACTCATGGCCGGGGCTCAAAACAAAATCGCTGATCTTACAACACATGAGAATACGGCCAACTGTAACGTTCTTTTACAGTCGTAACGTACGCCTGTAATATTTATCGTCTATTCGCAATCGCAATATGTTTAGTTAGCACTCGCAGCAAATACGAAACAAAAATCATCTATTCAATTCTACGTCTTTCTCTACTATTTGAAGGCGAAGCCCATGGACGGGCTTCGCGCTGGAGAGAGACAATGCCGAGCGATAGAGACAGGAGTGGGCCGCCTGGGCCAATGTCCAGCCAGGCCGACGGCGTCACCGGCGATCTTGTCAGGCTGATGCCTCGCGATCTGGTCTTTGTCATGCGCTTCATGGGCGAGAGCCAACATCGCCTGCAGAGCCACTTCCAGGACTTCATCCGGGCCGAGCTTGCCGCCGGCGGCGTCACAACGGAAACGCATCCGATGATCCACCTGTTCATCGAAAACCACGCGATCCTGTTGCGGGACTTCGTGTTTTCCGGCGTTTCGCTGTCACGCCAGTTCCGCGTCGACGAGATCGAGCGCCTGACCGGCGATACGACATCGATGATCCGCGTCGACATCTGGGATCAGCTCAAGAGCCATATCGAGACGGCGGAAAAACAGTTCCAGTCATAGGCCAGCACATTGCCAAAATTGCTGTCGGCCTTCGAAAAGCCACCCGGACCTTTGGGGAGCAAAAAATGACGGGAGGATCCGATATCACCAGGCGTGACGCGCTGCTCGCCCGCCGGCTCGATCTGGTCGCCAATGTCTCCGCGCTCACCGCCGAGGCGCTGCGGCTCAATCAGAAACGCGCCGGCTTCGAGATGGATGTGCTGCGCCTGGAGCTGGAAATCGGCAGAACCGGCGCCAGCGAGCAACTGGTGCGGGATTTGCATGAGGCAGAGCAGAGCGCGGCGGCGGTCATGCAGGCATGCGCGGCGTGCGAGGACCGCATCGTCGCAGCGGAAGGCGATGTCGAGGACGTTGATCGCCGGCTTGCCGCGACGGCGAACAAGGACTGACGGGAGAGACAGCATGAACCAACAGACGATGCAGAACCTGACCTTGTTCGACCTCCTGGCGCGGAGCTGGCGTCGTCCGTCGGCGATCGCCGATCTGCGCTTTAGCGCCGATGGCTTGGCTGTCGCCTTCACCTGTGTGGATGGAACCATCGCCATTGCCACGGTCGCGGATCACGAGCCGCCGGAAACGCGGATCAGGGTGAGCAACGATCTCGGGCAGACGACGATCCGCCCAAGGGAAAAGCCACCCGTCCCGTTGATCGCCACAGCGGGATTCGGAGATGGTGATGTCCCGATCGCCGCCTATGCGCATTCCGGCTTTCTGGTCGGCGCGGCCAGCGGCGATGTGCTGCATCTGGCCGCCGACGGTGAAGCGGCGGCCCCCTTGGTTAGGATCGACGGGCCGATCGTCGCCATCGACCACAGCGCCGGGACGGACATGACGGCTATCAGCAATGGGCATGATGTCTTCCTGTCGCGCGGCCAAGGCGGCGCAGTGCAACTGAAACATGCCGTGACATCGTCCATGGACGCCCTTGCCTTCTCACCAGGCGGGCGCCGCCTCGCCTGCGGCCTGGATGAGGGACTATCGATCTGGTCCGTCGAAAGTGACGCCGCCTTGATACGCGATGTCTCTTTTCCAGCGCGCCCGGTGTCGATCCGCTGGAGCGGCGACGGCACGTGGCTGGCCTGCGGGCTCGAAACCGGAGGCCTTGCCCTGGTCGGCATGGCCGACGGCCGCGCGGACATCGTAACGGGATTTCCATCGCCGGTGCGGACCGTGTGCTGGAGCGAGCCGGCGAATGCGCTGTTTGCCTCGGGCGCCTTCCGGATCGCCGGCTGGTCGATGACCGCGCCGCCGGTTGGCGGCGAAACCTCCGGCGCACTGGAGACGGGTCGTGCCGGGCTGGTTCTGGTCGAAACGGTGGCGGCGCATCCGCAGAAGAAACTGATTGCAGCGGGTTACGCCAACGGCCGTATTACCCTCGCCCAGATCGGCGCCCGCGACGAACTCCTCGTCAGGCCTTTGGGCAGTGCGGTCACCGCGCTTGCCTGGTCCGGCGACGGACGCCACCTGGCGGTGGGCGCCGTCGACGGCAGCGCCGCGATCGTCACCTTTCCAGCGCAGATGTTCAAATAACGGACGCAGTCCGCATGAAACAGGAGGATGAAATGCAGACCGAACTCACCGCCGAAGACGAGAGCAAGGACGAGTTTTTCGAACGACTCGCCAAATTGTCGGAAGAAATGGTTGCCAAGCATGGCAAGGATTTCAGCATGGGAGCCTTGGTGCTCGCCGCCCGCTGGATCGCCGAAAACCGCGTCGGCAAGCTGAAGACGAACTGAGCCACCGAGATTGTCCGTCCTCAGGCGACGAGACGAAATGGACAGCGTGGCGCGCGACCAGGCTATGCGCCGGCTTTTGCATCAGACAATCTTTTGGCGTGCCATCTCAGATGGTCGTCCATGAAGGTCGAAATGAAAAAATACGAGTGGTCGTAACCGTCTTGCATTCGCAGTGTCAGCGGAATGCCGGCCTTGGCGCAGGCCGCTCCCAGAAGCCAGGGCCTCAGCCCATCATTGAGAAATCCGTCCGAGGTGCCTTGATCGATCAAAAATTCTGGAAAACGGTGTCCATCCTCGATGAGCGAGGTGGCGTCGTAGCTGCGCCACGAGGCCTTGTCCTTGCCGAGATATTTTTCGAGGGCCGGCCTCGACCAGCCGGCGGTGGCTGGCTGCACGATCGGCGCAAACGCCGAACAGCTTTTGAAGCGTTCTGGATTTTTCAGCGCGATCGTCAGCGCGCCGTGCCCACCCATCGAATGGCCAAAGATTGCCTGACGCCTCATGTCGGCCGGAAACTCCTGCGCGATCAGGGCCGGCAGCTCCTCGGTGATGTAGGAATACATGCGATAATTCTTCGCGTAAGGTGCCTGAGTCGCATCGACGTAGAAGCCGGCGCCGCCGCCAAACTGCCAATTGTCCTTCTCGTCAGGAATATCGGTGCCGCGGGGACTGGTGTCGGGACAGACGACGATCAGGCCAAGCTCCGCGGCCATCCGCCTGTACTCGCCCTTGTCCATCACATTCGCATGGGTGCAAGTGAGACCAGAGAGGTACCACACAACCGGGCAAGGTGTTTCACGGGCCTGCGGTGGCACGAAAACGGCAAAATTCATGTCGCAGGCGCAGGCCTCCGAAGCATGGGAATAGACGCCCTGCACGCCGCCATGCGACTTGGCAGCGGAGATGACCTTCATCTGTTCTGACATGTGCTTCTCTCCGCCAATTTCAAACGCCAACCACGGTCGCTGTCTACGGCATCGGTTGGGATCGCGGCAACCCTGGTGCCACCGAGTTAGCCTTTGACCGCTCCAGCGGTCATCGATCCTGATATCTGCCGATACATCACAAGACCCAGCAAGGCCGGCGGCAAGGCGCCCAGCATCATGACCGCGGAAGCGGTTCCCCATTTTACGCCGCCGCCACTCGCGGCGAAAAAGAAGGATGCGCCGACCGTCATCGGGACCGCACGACTGGTTGTCAGCATCAGGCCGAAGAGGAATTCGTTCCACGCGGTGATGAAGCCGAAGATGAAGGTTGTGACCAGCGCCGGGCGGATCACCGGCCGGACGATCATCATCATCACCTGCAAGGAGTTCGCGCCGTCGACTTTCGCCGCCTCGTCGAGTTCGACCGGCACATCGGAAATCGCGTTCACCAGGATGACAAGCGCAAGCGGCGCGTTGACGATCGTCAGGATGAGCCCGAGCCCGATCCGTGTATCGAGCAGGCCCAGCCACTGGTACATCATGTAAAGCGGGATCGCGAAGATGATCAGCGGCACGGCGCGAAGGTTGATGACGATCGGCAGGACCAAGCGCTTTCCCGATTCGCTGCGCGCGATCGCATAGGCAGCCGGGAACGCGAGCACGATCGCAAGGCCGGTTCCGATCAGCGCTGCCACGGTGCTGTTTAGCAGATAGGCATAGATGTTGAAGCGGCTGGTCTGCGTCAGGACCTCCAGATAGTTGTCGAGCGTCGGCTGACAGATCCACAAACCCGGGTTCGTCGAAAGCTCGCGCTGGCTTTTGAGCGATGTGATCAGCGTCACGATAATGGGGAAATTCATCGCCAGCACGGCGATGGCAAAAACGATCCAGCGCAGTGCCCTCACCATCGTCAACCCTTCCTGCGGCCGGCAAGCCGGTTAAGGCCGTGGAGAACGATGAACGACGCCAGAAACAGGACAACCGAAGCGGCGACCGCCTTGCCGATAGCCCCTTCCTTGAAGAAGGCCTGGTAGATGTAGATCGACAAGGAGGTTGTCGAGCCGCCAGCTCCACTGCCAGTCAGTGCATAGACATTGTCGAACACCCGGAAACCGTCGATGAAACGGATGAAAAACGCGATGACCAGCGTCGGCTTCATCAACGGCAGGTCGATCCACCGGACGATCTCAAGCGGTGATGCGCCGTCGAGCGAGGAGGCTTCGCGCACGTCGAGCGGTATCGCCGAATAGGCCATGTAGAACAGCAGGAAGGCGAAAGGCGTCCATTGCAGCGTCTCCACGACGACAAGGGTGCGGAAGGCATTGTTGATGTCGAGGAAGGCCGGGCTGTCACCGAACCATTCGAAGAGATAGTAGGGGACGGGGCCTGCGAATTCATGCAGCACCAGCCGGTACATGAGACCGACCATGGCCGGCGCGACCATCAGCGGCAGCATCAACGGCGCCATCAGGACCGGACGCTTGCTCAGGAGCGGCGCCAGGAAAATGGCAAGGAAAAGACCGATCAGACATTCGGCCAATGCAGTCAAAAGACCGAAGCGCAGAGAGAACCAGGCCGAGCCCCAGAATTCCCGGTCGTTCAACACCGCGACGTAGTTGCCGAAACCGCTCAACACCGGACTGCGCAGCGTCTCGAATGTGACGGTCGAAACGGAATAGATCAGATTCACGATCGCCGGAAAGCCGAGGAACAGAAGCAGGAAGCCGACCAGCGGCGTCAGATACATCCTGCCTTCGGCACGTGTCACAAGGGCCATATCGATCCGCCAAACGCGCCGGACACCGAGCCTCGACCCGGCGTCCGGCAAATGGTTTATTTCTTGAGGAGGTCCTGCATGCCCGCCTTGGTGTGGGCGAGCGCATCCTCAAGGCTCTGCTGGCCGGACCAGTAGCCGGTGAACTCCTTTGCCTGCAGCTCATAGACCGGGAGCGCACTCGCGGACGTCGCCCCGCTCATGACATAGCCGTACTTGCTGGCGAATTCGCCGAGCTTGACGAGGTCGGGACGTTCCTTCGCAACCTTGGCGACGACATCGGGAGACAATGCCGGCGAACCGCCGCTGCGCGCATAGAGCAAGGCCGCATCCTCGGTGGCGAGCCACTTCAGGAACTTGACGGCGCCTTCCTTGTTCTTGGCGTTCTTGTTGAGGCCCAGGCCAAGGCCGTGGATATGATCGGCGCGTCCGTCGGGACCTGCCGGCGGCGCAACGATCCCGGTGACCTCGGCGACGGCCGGGGACTTTTCGGTGCTGGTCAGATCCGCCGCCGCGGCATTCCACTGCAGCGCTGTCGCAGCCTGGCCGGATGCGAAGGCCGCGTTGGTTTCCGCATATTCGTAGCTCAGCGAATCCTTGGGCGAAGAACCGGCATCATAGAGCTTCTTGTAGAGTTCGAGGCCGGTCCTGTAGGCATCGGAATCCACCGTGACATTGCCGTCCTTGTCCATCCAGTCGCCGCCATAGGAGCGCGGCAGCGACTGGAAGACCATCATGTTGAACAGCAGGTTCTTCATCTGCAGGACCGTGCCGTAGCGCACCGGGCTGCCCGAGTTCACCTGCTTGGTGAAATAGAGCGCGGTGGCTGCCCAGTCGTCCCAGGTCCAGCTGTCCGGGTCTTTCGGCTGCAGCGGCTTGCCGAGATATTTCTGGGCGATTTCACCATAGGTCTTCTTGGCGGCGTCATCCTTCATCAAGGCGTCGATGAGATCCTTGCGGTAGTACATGAAGTGCAGCGAAAGGTCGGTCGGCACGCCGAATTGCTTCCCGTCGAACTGCATCGTCTTGAGAACGGATTCGCCGAAAACCTTGGCCGCGTCCGCGCCAAGATCGACCGGTTCCATGTAAGGCGCGTAGCGACCGATCGAGTAGGTGGCGACGAGGTTCACGTCGAAGGCACTGGATCCGGCCGCCATGTCGGCCTGCAGCTTGTCGTAAAAGCCTTCGCGGTTGAAGAACAGCAGCTCCACCTTGTCGGCATCGCTTGCCTGCTTGTTGTAGGTTTCCACGGTTGCCCGCAGTGCAGTTTCCTCGGAGCCGCCGGGCCAGCCGAGCACGGTCACGGTTGCGTTGGCAAGGGTCGGCAAAGCCGTCCCGGCAAGGAGGGTGGCCACAAGCGCAAAAGACGTCCTGTTCAGTTTCATGATCATTCCCTTCTTTTTTGATGATTTTTGCATGGCATGACTGCGCGGCGCCGTTACTTTGCCCATTCGGCGAGGTCGGCTACGCCGATGACGCCGGCGTGGCCTGCGAGCTTCGCCGCAACGAGATCTGAGGAAAGGCGCGGTGGAACCTCGCCCAGATGCGCGCGCACCCGGTCGAGATAACCCTCGGCAAGACCAATACTGCCGCCGATGACGATCGATTTCGGATCGAGCATCATCTGAATGTCCCGGCACAGCGTCGCGACCCGCGAGGCGCTCTGCGAGACGATGGCGCCGGCCCAGGCCTCGCCCTTCAGCGCGCGCCCGAATACATCGACGGCATCGGCCTTGAAGCCGGCCTTGAGGGCTTGCGAAGCGATCCAGCGGCCGGAGGTGCTGTCTTCGAGCGGGGCCGTGTCTTCAGACAGGCCACGAATCAGACCGAAGTGACCGGCAAGGCCGGACAGCAAGCGGCCGTTGCAAACGATGCCGCCGCCAATTCCGGTCGAGATGGTCAGAAAGACGATGTCGCGGCCTTGCCCGGCGCCGAATTTGTATTCGCCCCAGGCGGCCGCCTGGGCATCGTTGAACGCACAGACCGGCTTGCCGAAAACAGCGGATGCCCTTTCGACCAGCGGGTAGCCATCGGGAATGCCTAGGGTTGCCGGATTCAATGCCGACCAGCGTCCATCCTGCACCAGTCCGGTCACCGCGATGCCGATGCGATGGAAGCGGCCGGACCAGGCTGACGTGCTTTGCGCCAGGGATGCAAGCCAGGTGTCGGGTCCAGCCTCTCGCGCGGTCGGCACGATCATGTCCTCGATCACCTTGCCACCGCTGACCAGCGCGGCCATGGTCTTGGTTCCCCCGATGTCGATGCCCAGGACGGTGGGGCCCAGGACAGTTGGGCCAAGGACGGTTTGCGCGCCTCTCGCCGCATAGGCGTCGGAAATCGCCTGGTGGAACCATGAGGTGACATGCTCGGTCCGGGTGATCGCCGAGCCGACAACCACGGCACAGGCGCCAGCGCGCGCGGCGGCAGCCGCCTGCTCCGGCGACCGGATACGCCCTTCGGCGATGACGTAAGGGGTCAAGGTTCGCATTTGAACGATGAGGGCGATATCCGGATCCTCCGGCTCCGGCCCGCCGACATAGCCGGAAAGCGTGGTGCCGACGAAATCGACACCCGCGGCAAGGGCCCGGCGCGCATCGTCAAGGCAAGAGCAATCGGCCATGGCCAGCTTGTTCCTGGCCTTGACGGCTTTCACAAGCTCTTCGACAGGAACGGGACGGACACGGTCCGTCGCATCGAAAGCGATGATATCGGCACCCGCCTCGGCCAAGGCCTCGACATCGGCCAGATAGGGTGTGATGCGCACGGGGCTGTCAGAGAGATCGCGCTTGACGATACCGATGATCGGCACGCGCACGGCCAGGCGGGCGGCAGCGACATAGGGCACGGATTCGATGCGCAGGGCCTTGGCTCCCGCTTCAAGAGCGGCCTTGGCAAAGCCCGTCACGAATAGCGCACTGTCCATCGGGCCGCCGGGAACCGGCTGGCAGGACACGATGAGACTGTTGGCGATGTCTTCTCGCTGCACGTCGGCACTCCCCTGTCGCCATCACGATAAATGGAAAATACCAGATTACAACCAGTTCATAACTGGTATTACCTTTGCAGCTCGAAGACGAAGTCGTAGACGTCGCCCTTGTAGCGTGTCTCGCAGTATTCGACGATCTGTCCGTCGGCAAGAAAGCAGCGGCGCTCGGTCATCAGCAGCGGTGCGCCCGCCTCGCAATGAAGGTGTTTTGCATCCTCCAGCGACGCGCCGCGCGAGCGCATGCGCTGGATTGCCCTCTGAGGCAGGAAGCCGCGTGCATCAAGCGCTTCATAGAGGGAATCCTGAACCATCTCGGGCGAAGGAAGGAAGCGAACCGGCACGGCCGAGACCTCGACGGCGATTGGCGCGCCATCGGCTGTCCGCACACGACGCATGCGCACCACATTGGCATTGCCGGCAATACCCAGGGCCATCATTTCGGCTGGGGATGGACGGCTTATCTGCCTGGAAAGCCATAGACATCCAGGCTTCAGGCCGCGCGCTAGAATATCCTCCGAAAAGCTCGTCAGCGTCGAAAGCGATTTTTCGACCCGCGACCCAATCTCGGTTTTGGAACCATGCCGGCGATTGAGCTGCCCTTCCTCTTCGAGCAGTGCCAGAGCTTTTCTCACGGTGACACGCGAGATCGACAGGGCTTCCGCCAGAACCCGCTCGCCCGGCAGAACCGCGCCGGCTTTCAACGCATTGGAGCGGATCGCTGCCTCGATCGCCGATTTCAACCGTCTGTAAAGCGGCACATCGGACGCCGTCGCTTCCATTTCCCGACTGACAAGCCCGATCAGGTTCACGGTTGCCATTGCCCTTCCTCCTGCGCGAGAAGCACCCAGGATCAAAATATTCCTGACTGGACCTATACTGGTATTATCAATCCGGTGCAAACGGCTCGCTGGCGGTGCTTCGCGCGCGCCCTCAGCGCACCACGATCCCTCAGCGAACCCGCGGTGACAGCTTCATGGAGATGCGATCGCAGGCAGCGCGCAGGACCTCCAGAGCGTAGGCATGGCGGCTTTCACGCGTATGGCGATTGATATAAGCGACGATAATGGAGGCGACGGCGCTGCCGTCCGGTCCGATGACCGGACAGCAGATATCGGTGATCCCGACGAAGTCACGGCTCTCGCGCATCCAGTAGCCGTCCGCGCGGATGATACGAAGCTGCCTTTCCAGCGCGTCACGATCCAGCGGCACCGGGGAATGCGCCGCACTTTCATCGATCATCCGCGCCGCCACCTTTGGCGGCTGGAAGGCAAGAATCACATGGCCAGAGGTCGCGTCGGTGGCCAGACGACCGTATCCGAGGCGCAGCGTGAACGCCATGTCCTCGCCGCCGGGAACGGCCGCCGTCACGACGGTCAAGCCATGATTGAAGACGACCAGGTGCGGCGACTGATTTGAGTCCGCGGCAATCTGCGTCAGTTCGGGCATGGCGGCGGACATGAGATCCTGAGCACTCGGCGTGTGCAGCCCCAGCTTGAAAAGCTTGTCGGTCAACGAATAGGCGTCGGTCTCGGCGTTGCGCTCGATATATTGACGCTCCTGCAGCGCGATCAGCATCCGGAAAATCTCATTCTTCGAACGGCCGAGGCCTTCCGCGATCTCCTTCATCGTCAAGGGCGCCCGCGCCTCCGCCAGCAACTCCAGGACATCGAGGCCCTTGGTCAGCGCCGGGGCCGAATAGGTCGGTTTGCCACTCTCTTTTGCGTCATCTGCCATTCGAAGAATCCCCGGTGGTCCACGCACGATAGAGACAAGAAATCGGAATTGCCATTGGTTTTATATCCAAACTTGACACCATATATAAAACTGACATGATGCCCGGGATGATGAATTTCGAGGCCGAACCGATGACCGTACCGAGACCTGCAAACACTGTGCGCGCGACCATCGCTCCCCGGAACAACAGTGTTTACACGTCGGTCGATTTCGATCGCGAGGGCAAGCAGATCGGTTTCTTTCATGTGCCTCAATCGCCGCACGACGATGCCTGGGGCACGGTTCGCGTTCCGCTCGCCGTCATCAAGAACGGAGACGGTCCGACGGTCCTGATCGAGGGCGGCAACCACGGCGATGAATATGAGGGGCCGATCGCGCTCGGCGAGCTTCTGCGCGAGATCGATCCACGGGATATTACCGGACGCATCATCGCGATCCCGGCCATCAACATTCGAGCTGTCGAGGCCGGCACCCGCACCTCCCCGGTCGACGGGTTGAATTTCAACCGCAGTTTTCCGGGCGATTTCAACGGCACGCTGACAAGCCAGATCGCGGCCTATGTACATGACATCCTGTTTCCGAGGGCCGACTACTTCCTGGATCTCCATTCCGGCGGTTCGTCCCTGATGATCCTGCCAAGCGCGATCATCGAGCCCTCCCCGACCGCGCAGGGCCATCGCAAGAACATCAAGGCAACGCTCGCCTTCGGGGCGCCGACCGTCGTCATGGTCGACAATCTCGGTGAAACCCGGACCTCGACCGCGTCCGCCAACCACCAGGGGCTGATCGTCATCGGCAGCGAGATGGCCGGCGGCGGCCTTGTCAGTCAGGACGCGCTAGCCATCTGCCGCAGGGGCATCCGCAATGTGCTGAAACATGCAGGCGTCCTGAAAGGCGCGCCTGACATTGCCCCTGGTGCCAACGCACGCGTGCTCAAGGTGCCCGGAAGTGAAGGCTATCTCCTGTCCGAGGAGGACGGTGTCTTCGAACCCTTGAGCCCGCTCGGCAGTGCCGTCAGCAAAGGCGACCTTGCCGGACGCATTCACTTCCTCCACACGCCGTCACGCGCGCCCATCGATCTCCTTCACCCCATCGACGGCATCGTTTTCGCCAAGCGTCAGCCCGGCCGCGTGCGTCCGGGAAACTGCTGCTTCGTGCTTGCCAACGAATATCCGGAGGCGCTGACCGATGAGCCATGAGGACATCGAAGCGGCTGCCCGGCGCATTGCCCCCTTCATACGGCGCACCCCAGTCGTCAAGCTCGACCATGCCACGGGCGCAAACCTTCAAAATGATGTCTATTTGAAACTCGAATGCCTCCAGGTGAGCGGCTCCTTCAAGATTCGGGGCGCGACGAACCGGGTGAAAACGCTCGAGCCGAGCCGGATCGAAAACGGACTGGTCGCCGCCTCCGGCGGCAATCACGGCCTGGCCACCGCCTATGTGGCTGCCCAGGCCGGCGTCCCCGCCATCATCTACCTGCCGAACAATGCAAGCCCGCTGAAGGCGGAAAAGCTGCGCAAATGGGGCGCTGACGTTCGCTTCGAAGGCAATGTCTGGGATGAAGCACATGAGGCGGCATTGGCCGACGCAAAGGCGTGCGGCGCCTTCTACATGCATCCCTTCGCCGATGCGCAGATCGTGTCCGGTCAGGGGACTGTGGCGCTGGAGATGGTCGACCAGATTCCCGATGCCGACATCTACATCGTCGCGATCGGCGGTGGTGGCCTCATCAGCGGCATGTCCGAAGTCCTGAAGCACGTCAAACCCGACGCCAGGATCATTGGTGTCGAGCCGACCGGTTCACCGACCCTTCACGCCTCCCTGGCTGCCGGCCGTGTCGTCCGCTTGCCCGAGATAACCACGAAGGTGGCGACCATGGCCTGCGGCCGCACCGACGAAAGCATCTACGAGATCGTCGCCAAGCACGTCGACGATATCGTCCTTGTCGAGGATGCGGACATGCAGAAGGCCGCTGAATTGCTCTGGTTCGAATTCGGCATTGCCGCCGACCTCAGCGGCGCGGCATCGCTGGCCGCGTTGATGAGCGGAGCCTTCAAGCCACCGCGCGGCGCCCGCATCGCCGGACTTGTCTGCGGCGCCGGCGTCGAAGGCCTGAATGGCTGAGGTTGAGAAAGGCCGGTTCACGGAGGACGCGGCCCTAAAGTGGATACGGCACGAGTGCCGCGGAATACCGCCGGAATGCCTGTCGCTGGGACAGTCGTCGTGCGGGACATGAAAAAGAGGCGAAGAATCGCCCTGTCGCAACAAGAGGAGAACTGAAACATGCGCATTTCCTTGAAAGCATCCATTGCTC
>NZ_RZQG01000169.1:0-9057 GCF_003998635.1 Mesorhizobium sp. M7D.F.Ca.US.004.03.1.1 | reverse complement strand
CAGCACGGCCAGCCCGACCAGCACCGGCTTGCGCGGCAAATGCGCGGTGGCCATCGCGACGATCGGGGCGCCGAAGACGACGCCCAGCGCATAGCCGGTGACCAGCAGGCCCGCCGAAGGAATGGACACGCCGAGATCGGCGGCGACCTCCGGCAGCAGGCCCATGATGACGAACTCGGTGGTGCCGATGCAGAAGGACGCAATGGCAAGCGCAAGGATCGGCAAAGGCATGGGGCGTCCAGACTGAATCGGTTCAAATTGAGACTGCGCGACGGTATGCCCGGTTCACAAGCACCATTGCTGCAATGCAGCAATGCAGAAAGCGAGGAGCAGACAAGAAACGGGGCGCTGGCGCGCCCCGTTTGATGACCCCGATCGGATCGGGAGTGAGATCCCCCTGGTTTCCGGGATCACGGCGCCTTCGGCAAGGCATAGGCGACAATGTAGTCGCCGCGATCAGGTGACTGGCGCGCGCCGCCCGCCGAGACGACGACGAACTGACGGCCGCTTTCAGGCGAAGTGTAGGTCATCGGCGTCGCTTGTGCCCCCACCGGCAGGCGGCCCTTCCAGAGTTCCTCGCCGGTGGCGACGTCGAAGGCACGCAGATAGTAGTCCTGCGTGCCGGCGTAGAAGACGAGGCCGCCCGCCGTGGTCACCGGACCGCCGAGCGACGGCATGCCGACCGGGATCTGCAGGCCGGTCTTCATGCCGAGCGGGCCTGTATCCTGCAGCGTGCCGGCGGGAACCTGCCAGACGAGCTGGCGCGACTTCAGGTCGATGGCGCTGATGGTGCCATAGGGCGGCTGATGGCAGGGAACACCCAAAGGCGACATGAAGCCGTTCTTGAGCGCGCCATAGGGCGTGCCGAGCTGGGTGCCGAGACCATCATGCGCGGCCGACGGGCCATAATTGTCGGCCACGGCGCGCGGCAGCAGCTCGACGAATTGCGGCATGCGGATATCGTTGACGATCAGATAGCCATTGGCCTCGTCGATCGAGGCGCTGCCCCAGTTCATGCCGCCATAATAGCCGGGAAACTGCAGCGAGCGCGTCAGGCCCGGAGGCGTGAATTCGCCCTCGTAGCGCAGCCTCTTGAAGCCGATGCGGCAATAGAGCTGGTCGAGCGGTGTGGCGCCCCACATGCTTGCCTCGGTGAACGGCTTGTCGCCGATCGAAGGCATGCCGACCGAATAGGGCTGGGTCGGCGACAGGAAATCCTCCTTGGCGCCGCCATCCTGCGGCACCGGCTTTTCCTGCACCTCGGCGATCGGCTTGCCGTCGCGGCGATCGAGCATGAAGATCTGGCCGCGCTTGGTCACCTGGATCAGCGCCGGCACCTTGCCGCCCTTGCCGTCGGGCACGTCATAAAGAGCAGGCTGCGAGGGAAGGTCGTAGTCCCACAGATCGTGATGCACGGTTTGGAATTTCCAGCGCTCGCGGCCGGTGGCGATGTCGAGCGCGACGACCGAAGCGGTATAGTCTTCCGCCGCCTTGCTGCGTTCGGCGCCGAAGAAGTCGGGCGTGGCGTTGCCGGTCGGCAGATAGACGAGGCCGAGCGCGTCGTCATAGTTCGGCGTCGACCAGACGTTGGGCGTGCCGCGCGTGTAGCTCTGGCCTTCCGGCGGCAGCTTGGTGATATCAGGGTTGCCGAGATCCCAGGCCCAGACCAACTCGCCGGTCCTGGCGCTGAACGCACGAACAGCGCCGGAGGGCTCGCCAGTCTCGACATTGTCCCAGACCCAGCCGCCGATCATGACCAGATCGCGCATGACGGTCGGCGCCGAGGTCTGGAAGTAGAAGCCAGGCTTGACCTCGCCCATGCCTTGCTTGAGGTCGACGGTGCCGCCCTGGCCGAAATCCGCGCAGGGTTGGCCGGTCTTCGCATCGATCTCGATCAGCCGCGCGTCGATGGTGGTCATGACGATGCGCCCGGCGCAGGCGGTCGCGGTGGCACCAGCCGCTGGCGCGGCGGCCGTGGGCTCGTAGTAGCTCACGCCGCGACAGCGTTGCCACAGCGGCGCCGAGGCCTTCGGATCGAACTTCCAGCGCGGCTCGCCGGTCTCGGCGTTGAGTGCGTTGACGATGTTTTTCGAGGAGCAGGTGTAGACCGTGTCGCCGACCTGCAGCGGCGTGTTCTGGTCTTCGGCGCCCTTGGCCGGGACATCGCCGGTGCGGAAGGTCCAGGCGACCTTCAGATCCTTGACGTTGTCCTTGGTGATCTCAGCGATCGGCGCATAGCGCGTGCCGGCCGGCGTGCGGCCGTAGTGGCGCCAGTCGGTGCTGGAGGCTGCCGCGGCCGGCGTCGGAGCTTCGGTGGCCGCGACCGTGTTGTGGATCACGCCATGCGGCTGGAAGGCATAGGCGGTGGTGGCGACCAGGCCGAGCACGAGAACACCGGCAAGGGCGAAGGGGCCGCGCTTGCCGCCGCGCGATGACGGAAACAGCGGCGCCAGCAGAAGGGCGACCACGGCCAGCACTGTGGGCGCGACCAGCCGCGGCACCAGAGGCCAGAAATTCAACCCGACTTCCCAGAACGCCCAGGGAACCGTGGCGAGGAAGACGAGGATGTAGAGCCAGAAGCCTGCTCGCCGGCGCAAGGCGTAGAGAAAACCGGAGACGATGATGCCGGCACCGGCCAGCGCGTAATACCAGGAGCCGCCGAGACCGATTAGCTGGACGCCGCCATAGAGCAGCGGCAGGCCGATAATCATCAGCACCAGGCCGAAAAGAACGAGCAGCCAGACGCCGCCGGATGTGTTGGTATCTTGGTCTGACATGTCGATCCTCACGCTTGCCCGGATGGCGAGGTCTCGCGGTCGCGGCGGCCAAGAAAAGGCCGTAGGGCGATCAATGGAGGCCGGCTTCCGGTTTCGGCGACGGGGGCTTCGCCAAGGAAAAGAATTTATCGCATCCTAATAGATAGCATGTTATCTTTTCCGCCATGCTCAAGCAAGACCCGGATCGTGCCAGGTTTGGCCAACTCGTTATATCAGTCGCCAGGCTGTGGCGGCGCGCGGCCGACAAGGCGCTTGACGATTGCGGCCTATCGCATGCCACCGCCATGCCGCTGGTGATGCTGTCGCGGCTCGGCGACAATCTCCGCCAGGGCGTGCTTGCCGATCATCTCGGCTTCGAGGGACCGTCGCTGGTGCGCATCGTCGACCTGCTGGTCGAGGAAGGGCTGGTGACGCGCACCGAGGACGCGTTCGACCGGCGGGCCAAGATCCTGTCGCTGACCGATGCCGGCCGCAGCCGAGTGACCGAGATCGAGCGCTTGCTGTCGGTGCTGCGGGCCGATCTGCTCAAGGACGTTGGCGATAGCGAACTGAATGGCGCCGTGCTTCTGCTGGGCCGGCTGGAGGCGATGTTGAGCGAACTGGGCTGACCGGCCAGAAGCCCGGGCCTCAGACCAGCGGCTTGAGTTCCTGGGCAATGGTCGGCAACAGCTCCGAGACATTCGGGTGGATGTGCACGGCGCGCGCCAGCGTGTCGACCGGGGCCTTGGCGTACATCAGGTCGAGCACGCAATGCACCGCCTCGTCGCCGCCGGGGCCGAGGACCGAGCAGCCGAGGATCTCCCTGGTGTCGGCGTCGACCAGGATCTTCATGAAGCCCTGCGTCTCGCCCTTTTCGACGGCGCGGCCGACGCGGGTCATCGGCCTCTGGCCGACCAGCGCGCGACGGCCGGATTTCTTCACCGCGGCCTCGGTCATGCCGCAACGGCCGAGCGGCGGGTCGATGTAGAGCGCATAGGCTTCGATACGGTCGCTGACCTTGCGCGGATCGTTGTCGAGCAAATTGGCGGCGACGATCTCGTAGTCGTTGTAGGAAGTATGGGTAAAGGCGCCCTTGCCGTTGCAGTCGCCCATCGCCCAGATGCCGGGTACGCTGGTCCGCAGCTGGTCGTCGACGGTGACGAAGCCGCGCTTGTCGACCTCGACGCCGGCCCTGTCGAGGCCGAGATCGTCGGTGTTGGGCGTCCGTCCCAGAGCCAGCAGCACATGCGAGCCAACCGCCGGTGGTTTGCCGGCCGAGAAGGTCACGGCAATGTCCTTGCCCTGTTTGGCGAAAGCGATGTCGTCGGCGCCGGTATGAACCGATATGCCTTCGTTTTCGAGGATGGACAGGATGGCGGCGGAGACATCCTCGTCCTCGCGGCCGGTCAGGCGCGGGCTCTTCTCGATGACGGTAACTTCGCTACCGAAGCGGCGGAACATCTGTGCGAATTCGAGCGAGATGTAGCTGCCGCCGACGACGATGAGATGGCGCGGCAGCACGTCGAGATCCATCATCGAGGAATTGGTCAGATAGTCGATGTCGTGGATACCGGGCAGGGCGGGCACCGAGGCGCGGCCGCCGGTGTTGAGGAAGATCTTCTCGGCGGTCAGAAGGTCGTCGCCGACGCGCACCGTGTTGGCAGATTCGAAACGCGCATGACCGTGATAGAGCGTGCATTTGTCCATGCCGGCGATCCAGGTCTCGAGCCCGGTGCGCGCGTCGATCGTCACCTTGTCCTTGCGTGCCTTGATCGCCTTGAAATTGACGCCGACTGGACCGCCGAGCGTCACTCCGTAGTCGGCGGCGCGGCGCGCCAGATGCGCGGCATAGGCGCTGGCGACCATGGTCTTGGTCGGCATGCAGCCGGTGTTGACGCAGGTGCCGCCGATCAGCTTGCGCTCGATCAGCGCCACGTTCATGCCGGCGGCATTCAGCCGACCGGCCAGCGAAGGGCCGGCCTGTCCGGCGCCGATGATTATGGCGTCGAAGGTCTTGGCCGTCATACCACCGCCGCTACGATCAGCAGGCCGCCGATAATCGCCACCGCGTCCTCGATGAAGGCGGCGGGCTGATCCTTGCCGAAGGCGGCCGCGAGCCGGCCGCGTGCTTCGGCGCCGCCCAGCGTGCCGATGACAGCGCCGATGGCGCCGGCAATCAGGCCGCCGATGGTGGCGCCACCGGTGGCGCCGATCACCGCACCGGTGAAGGCGCCCATGACAATGCGGGCGCCGAATTGCTGCGGTACCTTACGGCTCGGCGTCGATGGCAACTGGTCGGTGACCAGCTCGACGATGGCCAGGATGGTGAAGATGCCGACAGCCACCCAATGGCTCATGAAGCTCGCCCAGGTGCCGGCAACCGGCAGCCAGCCGAGATAAGCACCCCAGGCAACGGC
Source organism: Mesorhizobium sp. M7D.F.Ca.US.004.03.1.1 (assembly GCF_003998635.1). NCBI lineage: Bacteria > Pseudomonadati > Pseudomonadota > Alphaproteobacteria > Hyphomicrobiales > Phyllobacteriaceae > Mesorhizobium > Mesorhizobium sp. M7D.F.Ca.US.004.03.1.1. Next base: position 3,884 of record NZ_RZQG01000169.1, on the reverse strand, counting down.
GGCCGGTGCGGTCATGGCGCGAAGACCGGCAATGACCCCGATCAGAAGTGCGAGAATATACAGCATGGTTGATCCCCCTCGATCACCGGGCTAGGACGGCCCGGCAACAGCAGGCTAGCATAGGACCGGCATTTGACCAGCGCATGACTCCGAAAAATCAGAATGGATTTTCGCGCACGATGCTGCCGGATGCTGGCACCTTCCCGTTCACTGCAATTGTGCTTTGGCAGTGACGTCACAGGGAGACATCGTCATGGCTGGAAGCGAGCGCGCAAAGATGGCGGCCGGCCAATGGTACACGTGCCTCGACGACGAACTGGAGGCATTGCGGGTAATAGCGCGTGACGCCGTGTTCGAACACAATTCGCTGCCACCCCGTCAGCGCGGAAACCTCGGGCCTGGCCTGAAGGCTCTGCTCGGCAAAGCCGGCGAGGGGGCTCGCATCGAAGCGCCGTTCCACTGCGCCTATGGTTTCAACATCTTCCTCGGAGATGGCGTCTTCCTCAATGCCGGATGCACCATTCTCGACTCGGCAAACGTGCGTATTGGCAAGGCAACGCTGCTTGGCCCCAATGTGCAGATCTACTGCGCCGAGCACCACAAGGCGGCCAGTGGGCGGCAGGCCGGACTGGAGATCGCCAGGCCGGTCGAGATCGGCGCCGATGCCTGGATCGGCGGCTCAGCCGTCATCCTTGGCGGCGTCAGCATCGGTGAAGGTGCCATCGTCGGCGCCGGCGCGGTGGTGACGCGCGACGTGGCCGCGAACACCACCGTGGTCGGCAATCCGGCACGAGCGGTCAAGCGGAACTGAACAGATCAGGACGACAGGACGTACGTCATGCGCTCGTCCTGATCAGCCCGCCTGGAGAACTCACGCCGGTATTGTGCCGGCGATGTCTTGAGCCTTGCGGCGAAATGCTGGCGCAGCGACGTGGCGCTGCCGAAGCCGGCTTCGAAGGCCACCATGTCCATCGATTTCTCCGTTGCCTCCAGCAGGCGCTGCGCCAGTTCGATCCGCTGGCTGGCCAGCCATTCGCCGAAACTGGTGCCGATCGATTTCTGGAATCGGCGGGTGAAGGTGCGACGGGCGAGGCCTGCGGCCTCGGCGACGCTGTCGAGGCTGTGCGTCTCGCTAAGCGTCGCTCGAACCGCGTCGAGGGCCTGGGCGAAACGGTCGGCGTCCGCGCTTCTTGCCACCGGATGCTCGATGAATTGCGCCTGCCCGCCCTGCCGATGCGGGGAAAGGACGATCTGGCGGGCGAGCCGGAGTGCTGCTTCCGCGCCATAGCGGGCGCGCACGATATGGAGACAGCAGTCGAGGCCGGCCGCGACGCCGGCGGAGGTCACGACGTCGCCATTGTCGACATAGAGCACCGTGGCATCGACGGCGATGTCGGGATGGAGTGTTTGCAACTGCTCGGAATAGGCCCAGTGCGTCGCGGCTCGGCGGCCCGAAAGCAGCCCGGCCGCGGCAATGGCGAAGGTTCCGAGGCACAGGCCGACGATCAAGGCGCCGCGCCCGTGCGCTCTGCGTAGTGTCTCCATCAACAGCGGCGACACCGGTTCGCCCAGATGATGCCAGCTTGGGATGATGACGATGTCGGCGCCGTCGAGCCCGTCGAGCCCATGCGGCGCCGCAACGGTCAGTCCGGCCTCGGTGTGGATCGGGCCGACCTTGGCCGCGCAGATGCGGAAGTCGAAGCGCGGCAGGCCAAGCGCCGTCCTGTCCTCGCCGAAGACCAAGCACGGCACGGAAAGATGGAACGGGCTGATGCCGTCGAAGGCGAGGACGGCAATGGTCGGGTTGGTCATGTTTGCTTCCGGCAGTTGAAAGCGGATTGTCCCAATTCTTTCGAGTGATGTCAATCGGGCCACTTTCGACTGTCTGGGAACCCGCCTATTTTTGATCCATCGCATTCAAGCCGGAAAGGAAAACACCATGTCTGACCCAGCCAACACCACGCCGCGCCGGGCGCTGATCGTCGTCGATGTGCAGAACGACTATGACGGCGGCAATCTCGCCATCCAGCATCCGTCATTCCGCGACAGCGTCGTCAATGTGGCGCGCGCCATGGATGCAGCGACTGCTGCCGGTATCAAGGTGGTGGTCGTCAAGCAGATGGCGCCCGAGACATCGCCGATCTTCGCCAAGGGCAGCCATGGCGGCGAACTCCATCCCGAAATCGCCAGGCGTAAGCGCGATCATTATGTCGAAAAGAACCTGCCCTCCGCCTTCACCGGCACTGACCTCGAGGACTGGCTGCGTGCCAACGCCATCGATACGATCACCGTGGTCGGTTACATGACGCACAATTGCGACCTGTCGACCATCATCCACGCCGTGCATATGGGCTTTGCCGTCGAGTTCCTGTCGGATGCGACCGGCTCGGTGCCTTACGCCAACAGCGCCGGCTACGCCTCGGCCGAGGAGATCCACCGCGTGGTGACGATCATCCTGCAGTCGCGCTTCGCCGCCGTGCTCAAGACCGCCGAATGGGTCGAGTGCCTGAAGACAGGCGCGCTGCCGGAACGTGACACGATCTTCGGCTCCAACCAGCGGGCGCTGTCACGCAGCGCTGCCTAGGGCGATCCGAAAACGAAAAGGGCGCCGCATCGCTGCGGCGCCCTTTTCGTCGAAACTGCAAAGTCTCAGAACAGGCCTTCGATCTGGCCGGCCTCGTTGAGGAAGATCTTTTCCGAGGACGGAGCCTTGGGCAGGCCGGGCATGGTCATGACCTCGCCGCAGATGATGACGACGAAGCCGGCACCGGCCGAAAGCCTGACCTCGCGAACCGGCACGGTGTGACCGGTCGGCGCGCCGCGCAGGTTCGGGTCGGTCGAGAAGGAATACTGGGTCTTGGCCATGCAGACCGGCAGGTGGCCGTAGCCGGCGTCTTCCCAGGCCTTGAGCTGGTCGCGCACCGACTTGTCGGCAATCGCTTCCGAGCCGCGATAGATGCGCTGGACGATGGTGTTGATTTTCTCGAACAGCGGCATGGCATCGGGATAGAGCGGCGCGAACTGCGAGGCGCCGGATTCGGCCAGCGCCACCACCTTGTTGGCAAGCTCCTCGATGCCGGCCGAGCCGTGGGCCCAATGCTTGCACAGGATCGCTTCTTCGCCCATCGAGGCGACATAGTCCTTCATCGCCTGGATCTCGGCGTCGGTGTCGGAATAGAAGTGGTTGATGGCAACCACCGCCGGCACGCCGAACTGGCGGATATTCTCGATGTGGCGGCCGAGGTTGGCGCAGCCCTTCTTCACCGCTTCGACGTTTTCCTTGCCGAGGTCTTCCTTCTTGACGCCGCCATTCATCTTCATGGCGCGCACGGTGGCGACGATGACCGCCGCCGCCGGCTTCAGTCCAGCCTTGCGGCACTTGATGTCGAAGAATTTTTCAGCACCAAGGTCGGCGCCGAAGCCAGCTTCGGTGACGACATAGTCGGCAAGCTTGAGCGCCGTCGTGGTGGCGACGACCGAATTGCAGCCATGTGCGATGTTGGCGAACGGGCCGCCATGGACGAAGGCCGGGTTGTTCTCCAGCGTCTGCACCAGATTGGGCTGCATGGCGTCCTTGAGCAGCACGGCCATGGCGCCGTCGGCCTTGAGGTCGCGGGCATAAACCGCCGACTTGTCGCGACGGTAGGCGACGATGATGTCGCCGAGGCGCTTTTCAAGGTCCTTCAGGTCGGTGGACAGGCACAGAATGGCCATCACTTCGGAGGCGACGGTGATGTCGAAGCCGCCTTCGCGCGGGAAGCCGTTGGCGACGCCGCCGAGCGAGCAGATGATCTCGCGAAGCGCGCGGTCGTTCATGTCCATGACGCGGCGCCAGACGACGCGGCGGGTGTCGATGCCGCGCTCATTGCCCCAGTAGATGTGGT
>NZ_RZQG01001699.1:0-546 GCF_003998635.1 Mesorhizobium sp. M7D.F.Ca.US.004.03.1.1 | reverse complement strand
CCGCCATTGAGCCGCAACGAGACTTTTCGCGATCGGTCGACCACCGCCGACGTGTCGACGCTGACCTTGCCGTCGAGCTTCAGCCCGTAGTCCTTCAGGTGATCCGAATAGTGCATGATCTCGGCCGAGCGCAGCAGCGCCTTGGTCGGGATGCAGCCCCAGTTGAGGCAGATGCCGCCGAGATGCTCGCGCTCGACGATCGCCGTCTTGAAGCCAAGCTGTGCGGAACGCACCGCGGTGACATAGCCGCCAGGGCCGGAGCCGATGATAATGACGTCGTAGTTCTCAGCCACGGTATTTCTCCTTCACAATTCCAGCATGACGCGCACGATCGGCGTCAGCGCCTTGCCGATTTCTCGCGTGTTTTCGGCATCGAGGTGAACGCCATCGAGCGGTGTGGTTTGGGCCACGCTGCCGGCGTCGAAGAAGCCACAGCCGGCTTCGTCGGCGAGCGCGGCATATTGCGGTGCCAAAAACTTCGAGGCGTCATCGCCACCGGCGAACATTTCCTTGAAGTCGGCATTTTCGGTGCGGCTGACTACAGGC
>NZ_RZQG01001698.1:0-547 GCF_003998635.1 Mesorhizobium sp. M7D.F.Ca.US.004.03.1.1 | reverse complement strand
CCTGCTCCATCGGCAGCATGTTGATCAGCGCCTTGCCGCGCGACTGGGGATTGCCGATCGGCAGCCGCCAGACCTTTTCCTTGTAGACGATGCCGCGCGAGGAGAAGAACAGCACCGGCGTATGCGTGTTGGCCACGAACAGCCGGGTGACGAAATCCTCTTCCTTGGTCGACATGCCGGAGCGGCCCTTGCCGCCGCGGCGCTGCGCCCGGTAGAGCGACAGCGGCACGCGCTTGATGTAGCCGGAATGGCTCACCGTCACGACCATGTCCTCGCGCTGGATCAGGTCCTCGTCTTCCATGTCCGACCCACCATCGGTGAGCTCGGTACGGCGCGGCGTGCCGAACTCGTCGCGTACGGCGGCAAGCTCGTCCTTGACGATCTGCTGGACGCGCGCGCGGGACGACAAAATGTCCAGATAATCAATGATTTCGGCGCCGATCGTGTTCAACTCGTCAGCGATTTCGTCGCGGCCGAGCGCGGTCAGGCGCTGCAGGCGCAGCTCGAGAATGGCGCGCGCCTGTTCCTCGGACAGATTGTAGGTGCC
>NZ_RZQG01001697.1:0-549 GCF_003998635.1 Mesorhizobium sp. M7D.F.Ca.US.004.03.1.1 | reverse complement strand
AAGCGACGGTCTGTGGGCTGAAGATCGGCAGCGTCGAGGCCACCTTGCCGCCCTCGCTGGCGCGGGCGTCGAACTGGTCGTCCCAATTGCCGCGCGCCGAGGATTTCAGGATATCGCCGATCACGTCCTGCGCATTGGCGCCGCCGGCAACCACTGCGGCTGCGAGCGCGGAGGCTCCGGAAAGGAAAAAACGGCGGCTGGTTTTCATGGACGTTCCAGACATTCTTGTAGCGTTCGATCTACTGCATTCGGTTATGGGGCGATCTTGCCCGCACTCTAGAATTGGCAATCTTAACAATTAGCCAACCATTGTCCGTATCAGCTTGGCCACAAACGCTCGAGGCACGATACGGGTTCCGGGTGAACGCACGGCCTTCACCACAGCATCACCGGCATCCTCGGTTCCATTGGAATATGGCGGCAACGTGGCCTTGCGCCCAAATCCGCCCGGCTGGCTTTCCGAAAAGAACGGTCCGTGCTTTTTTGGTATCGATCGGCGATTGCCGACCACAAGTTTTGCCGATGAGCCACAAGCCCCTGATACTACAG
>NZ_RZQG01001696.1:0-549 GCF_003998635.1 Mesorhizobium sp. M7D.F.Ca.US.004.03.1.1 | reverse complement strand
GCTTGAGCGTGGCAGCGGCCAGATCGCCGCGGATCAGCACGAATTCGGCGCCGATGATCCCTGCCAGTGAAAACACCAGCACATGATGGAAGATCGCAAGCACAAGATCGGTGGCGTCCATGCTTTTTTCCCTTGGGTCTGACGGCGCCGCCCCGCGCCTGAAAAAGGATCACGCTGCTAGTGTGAATCAGCCTGTCGCGAAAATAACACCGTCGCGCAAGATTCCCATAGTGGAGCCTGGATGATGGGCCGCATTGCCCTGGCTCTTGCACCAGACCGGCGATTTGCTAAGCGCTGACAATCCGTGCGAGGGCAGATCCCATGAACAATTCACCAGCGACCAGTGCTCCTGTCATCGGGACGAAGCGAACCATCCTGCGGGCACACCAGCTTGGCGATTTCGAGGCCTATGCCGCGATGTGGACCGATCCCGTCGTCACCCGTTTCATCGGCGGCAAGCCGCGCACGCGCGAAGAGAGCTGGATGCGCTTCCTGCGTCACGCCGGCCTGTGGTCGCTGCTCGGCTACGGTTTCTGGGCGATCGAGGAG
>NZ_RZQG01001695.1:0-551 GCF_003998635.1 Mesorhizobium sp. M7D.F.Ca.US.004.03.1.1 | reverse complement strand
GCGCCGAGCGCCGCGAGATGGTGGCGCATGCCCTGCACGAAGTCGGCCTCGGCATCAGCGACATGGACAAATACCCGCACGAATTTTCCGGCGGCCAGCGTCAGCGCCTGTCGATCGCCCGCGCCATCATCACCCGCCCCAAACTGGTCGTCGCCGACGAGCCGGTCTCGGCGCTCGACGTCTCGATCCGCGCCCAGATCCTCGATTTGTTCGCGGAGCTCAACCAGAAGCTCGGCATCGCCTATCTCTTCATCACCCACGACCTGACCGTCGCCCGCGCCATAACGGACGAGGTGCTGGTCATGCATGACGGTAAGATCGTCGAGCGCGGCAAGACAAACGAGGTGCTCGACCACCCGCAGTCAGAGGCGGCCAAGGCGCTTGTCACCGCCGCCCCTGATCTGCACCGGGCAATCGCTCGGCGAATGCAGGAGCAAGGTTAACCTCTCAGATCATCTGGAATTTTCCGGTGGCCTTGAACCGGAGATAGGCCTCGATGCTGCGCGCCATGTTGGGCAGCAGTTCGGGCAGGCTGTCAGGCGCGAACCAGC
>NZ_RZQG01001694.1:0-554 GCF_003998635.1 Mesorhizobium sp. M7D.F.Ca.US.004.03.1.1 | reverse complement strand
GGCTTGGGTTGATCTCAGCGAGATAGATGTATCCGCGATCCTCATCCCCACAAATGCCGTGAGCCCCATTCAGGACCGGACGGCATCGGCTGAGAAAGTTGCCATCCGCATCCAGAACCGTCAGCGAAGGCACCTGATCAGTAACGTAGAGCCTGTCGTCACGGTCGGCCCAGATCGCTGTTGGTCGGAAAAAGCCAGTCCAGACCGCCTGTAGGGCGCCGGAAAAATCGAATTTCTGCACGCGATTGTTTTCGCGATCCGCTACAACGACCGAGCCTTTTTTCATGACACAGATCGCGTGCGGCAACAGGAAATCGCCAGCCGCTGTACCGCGACGACCCCAAGTGCAGATTGGTTCGCCGCTGGATGAAAAACGATGCACAACGGTTCCACCGTAGCCGTCTGCTACGAAAATATCTCCGTCCAATGCGATTGCGACGCATGAGGGATGATTGAATGGATTGCCCGGCTGATGACGTTGTCCTAGTCGGCTAACAACCTGCCTGTTCCTGTCGAAGACAACTATCTGATGGGCGTCGCGATCGACCACGTAC
>NZ_RZQG01001693.1:0-556 GCF_003998635.1 Mesorhizobium sp. M7D.F.Ca.US.004.03.1.1 | reverse complement strand
GGCGGCACGGTGCAAACCACCGCGCGGCCACGCAGGAAGGCGCGGAATGCCGTCCGCGCACGGACGCCGCACGGCCAGGATTTGCCGTCCTCGCTACAGGTCTCGTCCTGCCTGACGAGGTCGATGCCGGAAACCGCGACCGAGTAGCCCTTCGCTTCGATTAGGCCAGCGGCCGGCGCAACCGGCTGGAACAGCTTTGTGCCGTTCCAGTCGTCAGGCATTTTCGGCTTGGGCGGCACGGCCAGCGCAAGCTTGCTCAATGGCTCGCGCGGCTCGACCCGTTCAAGCCCCTCGGCGGGCAGTTCCGGTGGCGCGACAAATTGGGGATCGATCGCCCTCGAATGCGGCGCCGGCTTTGGCGGCTGTGGAGCTGCTATGGCCGATGTGGCCGGCTCTTCGGGCACCGTCTCGGCGCCTTGTTGCGCGATCGTATCGGCGCCCGGATCAAGCTGATCCACCGTGACGACGCTGTCGCTTCCTTTCAGCGTGTGACCACCAGTGACGACCATGGCCGCCATCACTGGGACCATCAGAACCGCCAAGGCATGATAAAGGA
>NZ_RZQG01001692.1:0-558 GCF_003998635.1 Mesorhizobium sp. M7D.F.Ca.US.004.03.1.1 | reverse complement strand
CGCCAAGTCCTGCCGTCGATCGGCGAGACGCAGGCCGTCGGCGTGCTCGACAGTGCGTTCGCATGCGACGCGAGCGCGCTGCTCGGACTTCGGCAGATCGTCAATCTCCTGCCCGCCGGAAATGGCTGGGAGTGGCGGGAGCACGGTCAGGACGACGAAGACATTGGGCTGGATAGATTGATCGGCGCCGACCCTGATGCCGCCATCGATGGACGCCGCCTGCTGCGCGCCGTCTGTGACGGCCGGACGTTTGTCGAACTCGGCCACCGGGACGGCCTCATCGTAGCGCTTGCCAGAATCGGCGGTCGTGCGATCGGCGTTCTGGCTAGCGACTCAGCGGCGATGTCCGGTGTGCTCGATGCAGCTGCACTGTCCAAGGCAACACTGCTGGTGCAGTTTTGTGCTCGCCACGATCTGCCGGTAGTCACACTCGCGGACAGCCCGGGCGTATTGCCGGACGGTCCGGCATTGGTCGCGCTGGGCAACCTGGTCCAAGCTTGGAGCGATTGTCCGGTTGCCGTGATCGGCCTGATTTCCAGGCGGTGGATCGGTGCCGCC
>NZ_RZQG01001691.1:0-559 GCF_003998635.1 Mesorhizobium sp. M7D.F.Ca.US.004.03.1.1 | reverse complement strand
TCCCGCGCCCAGACACCCAGCCTTTCGGCGGCGATAGACTGAAGTTCCGAGGCCATGTTGTCGACATTGCCGATCCCGGTGATCGGGGTCCGGCCCATCCGTGCCAGGACGGGTATGGTGAAGTCGGGGAATGACGCAACGATTAGCGGCGCCGCACTGCCGGCGGCCGCCAGGCCGGCCTGGACGGCCGCCGCCAGGCAGATATGAGCGGCGAGGAAGCCGCCCATGCCGTCGCGCCGCACGCGCTCGAATACTTCGGGCTTGAGGCCGCGGTGCATCTCCGGCACCGTCAGCAACGTCGCGGCGTGAAAGACCACGCGTGGCCTGATGGCGGCCAGCGTCTCTTCCAGCGCCGCCCGGTCGAGCAGATCCACGGCAAAGCCCGTCACGACGACGTCCTTGTCTTCCTGCAGGGCGCCGATCCGTGCCCGCCAGGCCAGTCCCTCAGCCGTCGCCTTTCTCACGTCGATGACGGCGATCCGCTTGACCTCTGGGCGGCGCGCGAGAAACTCGACCGCATGGCTGCCGACGGCTCCCGCCCCGGTCACCAGAATATCGT
>NZ_RZQG01001690.1:0-560 GCF_003998635.1 Mesorhizobium sp. M7D.F.Ca.US.004.03.1.1 | reverse complement strand
ACGCCACCCTGCCCAAGGGCAGGGATCCGCAGTCGGTGACGATCGAGGATGCGCTGGCGCTGATTGCCGAGAAGGAAGCCAAGGGCGGTGGCGGCAAGAAGCCGTTCCGCAAGGCGGCAGCGGCTAAGGCACCTGCTGCCAAGAAAACCACAGCCAAGAAAACGGCGGCCCAAAAGCCGGCTTCGAAGAAGCCGGCCGCGAAGAAAAAAGGGTAGGACAGCGTGGCGCGCAGGATCACCGGTAGGAGCCACGGCGATCCGCGCACCGCCGACACGAGGGCCAAGGTCAAGGACGACTATCGGCCATCGCGTGACGAAATCCTGCGCTACATCGCCGAAAATCCCGATCGCGCGGGAAAACGCGACATTGCCAAGGCGTTCGCGCTGCGCGGCGACGACCGCATCTGGCTGAAGGACATTTTGCGCGACCTGCAGGACGAAGGCGTCCTGACCAAGGAGCGCAAGCAACTGGCCCGCGTCGGCGCCCTGCCCCATGTCGCCGTGCTCGACATCTTCGGCCGCGACGGCGATGGCATTTTGCTGGCGCACCCGGCCGAGGCC
>NZ_RZQG01000168.1:0-9111 GCF_003998635.1 Mesorhizobium sp. M7D.F.Ca.US.004.03.1.1 | reverse complement strand
CGTCGCGCCGGTGCTGCGAAGGCTGATCTCGCCGACCCGCACGCGTGCCCGCATCTATGACCGCGACGCCAATCTGCTGCTCGATTCGCGCCATCTCTATTCGCGCGGCCAGATCCTGCGCTACGACCTGCCGCCGGTCGACGAGGAAGAGCCCGATCTGGTCGAGCGCATCCAGAAATTCGTCTTCGATTTCTTCCGCAACACCGAGCTGCCGGTCTATCACGAGCAGCCGGGCGGCAATGGCGCCACTTTCCCCGAAGTGGTCAAGGCGCTCACCGGCAGCCCGTCGACCATCGTGCGCATCTCGGAACAGGGCGAGCAGATCGTTTCGGTGGCGGTGCCGATCCAGCGTTTCCGCGCCGTTCTCGGCGTGCTGATGCTGTCGACCGAAGGCGGCGACATCGACAAGATCGTCGCCGCCGAGCGCAAGGCGATCCTGCGCGTCTTCGGCATCGCGGCGCTGGTCACTGCCATCCTGTCGATGCTGCTCGCCTCCACCATCGCCAACCCGCTGCGCCGGCTGTCGGCGGCGGCGGTGCGCGTGCGGCGCGGCGTCAAGAGCCGTGAGGAAATCCCCGACTTTTCCGACCGTCAGGACGAGATCGGCAATCTGTCGATCGCCATACGTGACATGACCAACGCGCTTTACGCCCGCATCGAGGCGATCGAAAGCTTTGCGGCTGACGTGTCGCATGAATTGAAGAACCCGCTGACATCGCTGCGCAGCGCGGTGGAGACCTTGCCGCTGGCCAAGAACGACGATTCGCGCGGCCGGCTGATGGACATCATCCAGCACGATGTCAGGCGGCTGGATCGGCTCATTACCGATATTTCCGACGCCTCACGCTTGGACGCCGAACTGGCGCGCGAGGATGCCGGGACGGTCGATTTGAAGAAATTCATCACCGATCTGGTCGCCGTTTCGCGTGAGGCAACGCGCAACAAGAAGGCGGTCGAAATCGAGTTCAAGGTCGCCAAACTGCCGCAGGGCGTCAAAGGCTATGTCGTCGTCGGGCATGATCTGCGCATCGGCCAGGTCATCACCAACCTGATCGAGAACGCCCGTTCCTTCGTTCCCGAGGACCATGGCCACATCACCCTGTCGCTGGCGCGCGCCGGCAAGTTCAACATCGTCACCATCGACGACAATGGTCCCGGCATCCGCGCCGACAACATCGACCGCATCTTCGAACGCTTCTACACCGACCGTCCGGCCGGCGAGGCGTTCGGCCAGAATTCGGGCCTTGGCCTGTCGATATCCAGGCAGATCGTCGAGGCCCATGGCGGCACGCTGACCGCCGAGAACATCCCCGGCACCAAGCCCGGCGAGATCAAGGGTGCGCGTTTCGTGGTAACACTGCCGGCCGAAGCATGATCCCGAAACGTGGGAACCGGTTCTCGGACAAGATCATGCTTCATCCAAAATGCATGATCCCGAGAAGTGGAAACCGATTTTCTCGGACGAACGGTTCCGTTCGTCCAGAGATCATGCTTCATCCAAAAACATGATCGGGCAAGATCGTGCATGATCCAGTTGCGCAGCCTGAAAACATTCACGGAACCGCGATCCTGATCGGCGAGCGTGGCGTCCTTATCACCGGGCCGTCCGGCGCCGGCAAGACGACGCTGGCGCTGACACTCCTGGACCATTGCCGCGCGCGCGGGCTATTCTCGCGGCTGATCGGCGACGACAGGCTGCTTGCCTCGGCCCGCTCCGGCCGACTGGTCTGTCGCGTGCCGGCGACCATCGCCGGTCTCGCCGAGGTGCCTGGATTCATGCCGCGCCCGCTGCCGTTCGAGCCGGGCGGAGTGATCGACCTGCATGTGAGGCTGGTGCCAAAGGCAGAGATGGCCCGCTTCCAGGAGGAAATCAGCGAGCCGGTCGCGGGCTGCCCAGTGCCGCGTATCGACCTTGCCGAGCGTAACGCCGCCACGGCCTTGCCCGCCGTGATGGCGCGGCTGTCGATCGCGCCTTTTCTATGATCCGCCCCGACTTTTTTGCTGCAATGCGTCAAAATGGCATGGGCCTGCGCAATTTTGGGCTTGTCAACGGGCCGCGCGTCGACAAGATAGCGCTCCCGCCGCCTGGAATGGCTGGCGAGCATAAAATGCGCCTGTGAAGCGGCGATGACGGGAGCCACCAAAGAATGATCGGACTCGTGCTTGTAACGCACGGTCAACTGGCCGCCGAGTTTCGACATGCCGTGGAACATGTCGTCGGGCCACAAGACAATTTCGAAACCGTGGCGATCGGCGCCGACGACGATATGGAGCAGCGTCGCCGCGACATCGTCGACGCGGTTGCCCGTGTCGACACCGGGACGGGCGTCATCGTGCTGACCGACATGTTCGGCGGCACGCCGTCCAATCTTGCCATTTCGGTGATGGAATCCGGCCGCACCGAAGTGATCGCCGGCATGAACCTGCCGATGCTGATCAAGCTCTCCTCGATCCGCAAGGGCGACAATATGGCGGCGGCCCTCGACGAGGCCCAGGCCGCGGGGCGCAAATACATCAACGTCGCCAGCCAGCTCCTGAGCAGCAAATGAACGCGCTGTCCCCGGAAAAAGACCACATCGCCAAGGATCCGATCACCAGGGACTTTCCCATCATCAACCAGCGCGGCCTGCACGCGCGCGCCTCGGCGAAGTTCGTCCAGCTGGCCAGCGGCTTCGACGCCTCGGTGCATGTCGAGAAGGACGGCGTCAAGGTCGGCGGCACCTCGATCATGGGCCTGATGATGCTGGCGGCAAGCCCCGGCTACTCGATCCGCGTCACCGCCAGCGGGCCGGAGGCCCGGCAGGTCATCGACGCGCTGGAACAGTTGGTGGCATCCCGCTTCGGCGAGGAAAGCTGAACCCGTACACCGCGAATGCATGTCCGAGAGACATGCAGGGATAAAGATTTCTTTATATCCCATTGTCGTCTTCGCCTTGATCTGCTAGTCAGGCCGCCTATTCGCGCCCTTTGACGCGCCGACCGGCGCGGGCGCATCCGCAACCAATTCGCAGCACAACATTCGCATCGGAGCACTGCCATGACGGGTAGCAAGGACTATGTGGTCGCCGACATCTCGCTTGCCGGCTGGGGCCGCAAGGAACTCGATATCGCCGAAACCGAAATGCCGGGCCTGATGGCCTGCCGTGAGGAATTCGGTGCCAAGAAGCCGCTCAAGGGCGCGCGCATCACCGGCTCGCTGCACATGACGATCCAGACGGCGGTGCTGATCGAGACGCTGAAGGCGCTCGGCGCCGATATCCGCTGGGCCTCCTGCAACATCTTCTCGACCCAGGATCACGCGGCCGCGGCCATCGCCGAAGCCGGCATCCCGGTGTTCGCCGTCAAGGGCGAGTCGCTCGAGGAGTATTGGGACTACACCGACAAGATCTTCCAGTGGACCGACGGCGGCCTCTCCAACATGATCCTCGATGATGGTGGCGACGCCACCATGTACATCCTGATCGGCGCCCGCGCCGAGGCTGGCGAGGACGTGCTGTCCAACCCGCAGAGCGAGGAAGAGGAATACTTCTACGCCCAGGTCAAGAAGCGCCTGAAGGCTTCGCCCGGCTTCTTTACCAAGCAGAAGGCGGCGATCCGCGGCGTCACCGAAGAGACGACCACCGGCGTCAACCGGCTCTACCAGCTGCAGAAGAAGGGCCTGCTGCCCTTTCCCGCCATCAACGTCAACGACTCGGTCACCAAGTCGAAGTTCGACAACAAATATGGCTGCAAGGAATCGCTGGTCGACGGTATCCGCCGTGGCACCGACACGATGATGGCCGGCAAGGTCGCGGTCGTCTGCGGCTATGGCGACGTCGGCAAGGGCTCGTCGGCCTCGCTCAAGGGCGCCGGCGCCCGCGTCAAGGTCACCGAGGTCGATCCGATCTGCGCCCTGCAGGCGGCCATGGACGGTTTTGAGGTCGTCACGCTGGAAGATGCGGCACCCACCGCCGACATCGTCATCACCACCACCGGCAACAAGGATGTCGTCACTCTTGACCATATGCGTTCGATGAAGGACATGGTGATCGTCGGCAACATCGGCCACTTCGACAACGAGATCCAGGTGGCGTCGCTGCGCAACCTGAAATGGACCAACGTCAAGCCGCAGGTCGACATGATCACCTTCCCGGACGGCAAGCGGATGATCCTTTTGTCGGAAGGCCGGCTGCTCAATCTCGGCAACGCCACCGGCCACCCGAGCTTCGTGATGTCGGCATCCTTCACCAACCAGGTGCTGGCCCAGATCGAGCTGTACACCAAGCCCGGCCAGTACGAGAATCAGGTCTATGTGCTGCCCAAGCATCTCGACGAAAAGGTCGCACGCCTGCATCTCGACAAGCTCGGCGCCCGCCTGACCGAATTGTCGGGTGAGCAGGCCGCCTATATCGGCGTCACGCCGCAGGGCCCGTTCAAGCCGGAACACTACCGCTATTAACCAAAGCTAAAATTACTACCAGATATTGAGGCCGGGCGATTGACTTTTCGCCCGGCTTTATTTTTGCGCGCAATCGCCTTCACGGCGATTCGGCGAGGGGTTATTGTCAGGTGATTCGGCGACGCTTCCATCCCGAGAGGGCTCAAGAGAGGTGCGCATCAGGGCGGTCTTGCATTCAGGCGGCGGAGAGGACCAAGACATGCCGGGGCAACACCCGCACAGAGCGGGACGGGCCGTTTCCGGCGGCCATGACGATTCGGGGATCACCAGCTCCGCTTTGCAAAGCGGAAGCCTGCCGTGGCGCGCCCGCGCGTCAATCTTCCTTGCCACCTCCGCGCTGGCCGGTCCCTTGGCTGGTGCTGCCGCGCATGCCGAAACCGCTGCTGCCGCGGTCGCCGGATTTTCGGTGAGCACCGTCGAGGTCATGCAGCTTGCCGTGTTTGTCGGCGTCACGGGTGCCGCACTTCTGTCGGCCATCGTTCTCATCCGCGAAAGGGCCCGCACCTCGACCGAGAATATCGAACTCAGGAGCCGCCTCGCCGACATCAACGCGGCGCTCCGCCGCTCGGAGGCGCTGCTCAATCTGCGCGACCAGCGCGTGGTCGTCTGGGCCGCGGAAAACAAGAAGCCCGAACTCATCGGCACGTTGCCCGTCGAAAGCGGCGCTCCGGAGGACCGGGCCGCTTTCCTCGCTTTCGGCCGCTGGCTGATGCCGCGTTCGGCGGCAGCACTTGAACATGCCGTTGCGGGATTGCGCGAGAAGGCGAAACCCTTCGACCTCGTCATCGAATCGCAGGCCGGCGCGCCGCTCGAAGTGCATGGCCGCAAGAGCGCGGCGCATGTGCTCGTGCGTTTCGTCTCGCTCTCGGAGACGCAGCGCAGCCAGGCAAGGCTGAAGATCGAGAACCAGCGGCTGGCCGCCGACCACGACACGATGATCGGCTTGCTCGACGCGCTGAACATGCCGGCATGGCTTCGCAGTGAGGATGGGCGGCTGAAGTGGGTCAACCGGGCCTATGCCGATGGGGTCGAAGCTGAAAATGCCGAAGCCGCGGTTCGGGAGGCGAAAGAATTCCTCGGCGGCCAGGCACGCGATGCGATCGCCGCCCAGCACAAGACGCATCCGGTTTTCGAGCAGTCGCTTTCCACCGTGATCGGAGGTGACCGCCGTGTGTTTGCGGTCACCGATTTCGCCGGCAGCGATGGCTCGGCCGGCCTTGCCTGCGACACCAGCGCCATCGAGGCGGTTCGCGGCGAATACGAACGGACCGTCAGGAGCCACGCCGACACGCTCGACCAGCTCAACACGGCGGTCGCCATTTTCGACACCGACGAGAAGCTGCGGTTCTTCAACCAGGCCTTCCAGAAACTATGGGGTCTCGACGCAGGCTTCCTGCACAGCGCTCCCGACAATGCCTTGCTGCTCGACCGGCTGCGCAGCGATGGCAAGATCGCCGAGCAACCTGAATGGCGCCGCTGGAAGGAAGGCCTGCTCGGCGCCTATCGCGCAGTCGAGTCGCAGGAACATTGGTGGCATTTGCCGGACGGCAAGACCATCCGCGTCGTCGCCAACCCGCAGCCCAAGGGCGGCGTGACCTGGGTGTTCGAGAACCTGACCGAGAAGATGGACCTCGAGAGCCGCTACCAGACAGCGGTGCGGGTCCAGGGCGAGACGCTCGACAATCTTGCCGAAGGCGTGGCGGTGTTCGGCCCCGACGGCAGGCTCCGGCTGTCGAATCCCGCCTTCGCCACGCTCTGGGGGTTGAGCGGCGAGGCGGCCAAGCCCAACGTCCATGTGTCCACGATCCGCGACCTTTGCGACCGGCAGGCGGTGGATAGTCCCTGGCCAGGCTTCGTTGCCGCCATCACCGGCTTCGACGACGAGCGCCGCGACCGCCACGGCCAGACCGAGCTCAACAACGGAAATGTGCTGAGCTACGCCATCATCCCGCTACCCAATGGGCAAGTGATGATGACCTTTGTCGACGTCACCGACAGCGTCAATGTCGAACGGGCGCTGAAGGACAAGAACGAGGCGCTGCAAAAATCCGATCAGCTCAAGAACGAATTCGTCCAGCACGTCTCCTACGAATTGCGCTCGCCGCTGACCAACATCATCGGCTTCACCGAATTGCTGTCGCAGCCCACGACCGGTCCGCTGACGCAGAAGCAGCGTGAATATGTCGAGCATGTCAGCTCGTCCTCTTCGGTCCTGCTCACCATCGTCAACGACATCCTCGACCTGGCGACGGTGGACGCCGGTATCATGCAGCTCGACATTTCCGAGGTGCACGTCGATCGCACCATCGCGGCCGCGGCCGAACTGGTGGCCGACCGGCTGGAAGAGCATTCGATCAGGCTCGAGGTCGACGCCGCTGCCGCACCGAAGACGTTTCACGGCGATGAGATCCGCGTCCGCCAGATCCTCTACAACCTGCTCAGCAACGCCGCTAACTATGCGCCGGAAGCCAGCACCATCCGGCTCACTTGCCGCCATCTGGCGGACGGGGTCGAATTCTCGGTTCATGACGACGGTCCGGGCATGCCGCCGGACCTGCTCGATTCGGTGTTCCGCCGTTTCGAGCCGCGCGCCAATGGTGGCCGCCGGCGCGGCGCCGGTCTTGGTCTGTCGATCGTCAAGAGCTTTGTCGAGCTGCATGGCGGCAGCGTTCGCATCGAAACCGGCAAGGACAAGGGCACGACCGTCATCTGCACCTTTCCCGACATGCCGGGCATCCGCGCCGCGGCCGAGTAGCGCGCTCGATGACGGGATTGGTGCTGGAGCGTTCACTCGCCGACGAGACACAGACAGCACGGCTGGGCGAAGATCTGGCGCTGTCGCTGCGCCCGGGTGATGTGCTTGCCCTCAAGGGCGATCTCGGCGCCGGCAAGTCGACGCTGGCACGGGCCTTGATCAGGGCCTTGGCCGACGATGCCGGCCTCGATGTGCCGAGCCCGACCTTCACACTGGTGCAGAGCTACGACACCCGCGTCCCGGTCCATCATTTCGATCTCTACCGCCTGTCCTCGGCGGCCGAGCTCGATGAGCTTGGGTTCGACGAAGCCCTGACGCAAGGCGCTGCTTTGGTCGAATGGCCGGAACGGGCGGAGGCCTATCTGCCGAAAACCACGGTCCTGATCGAACTCGTCGAGCATGGCGACGGCCGGTTGGCGAGATTGTTGGGGCAGGGCGCTGCCTTCGATCGTGCGGCGCGGTCGCTGGCCATGCGCGACTTTCTCGGGAGCACAGGCTGGGGGGACGCGCAGCGCCGCCACTTCATCGGCGATGCTTCGGCCCGCTCCTATGAGATCGTTTCGCTGCCGGACCAGAAGCCTCAAGTGTTGATGAACTCGCCACGGCTGGTGCTCGGCCCGCCGGTTCGCGACGGCAAGCCCTATGCCGAGATCGCGCACACCGCCCAGTCGGTCTCCGCCTTCGTCGCCATCGACCGCGCCTTGAAAGCCGGCGGGGTCAGCGTTCCGGAAATCCATGCCGAGGACCAGGAGCAGGGGTTCCTGCTGCTCGAACATCTTGGTTCGGAAGGGTTTCTCGGCAGCGATGGCCAGCCGCTGGCCGAGCGCTACGCGGCGGCGGCCGAGCTGCTGGCCATGATGCATGGCAGGACCTGGCCGCGGCGCCTGGAAACAGGGTTGGTCGGCTTCCACGACGTCCCGCCTTTCGACCGCGACGCCATGATGATCGAAGCCGACCTGCTGGTCGACTGGTACGTGCCGGCGATATCGGGCAGCCCGGCAAGCGACAGCTTGCGCGCCGGCTACCACAAGGAATGGAACGCGCTTCTCGACCGGCTGCAAGGCCGCGAAGTCACACTCATGCTGCGTGATTTCCATTCGCCCAACATCATCTGGCGCGGCGATCGCTCCGGCCACGATCGGCTGGGCATCGTCGATTTCCAGGATGCGCTGATCGGCCCGTCCGCCTATGACGTCGCCTCGCTCGCCATGGACGCTCGCGTGACGATGTCGCCCGAGATCGAGAGAGAGACGCTGGATGCCTATGTCGCGGCGCGCCATGCAGCTGGTGCTTTCGACGAAGCAAGCTTTCTGGAATCCTACGCCATCATGGCGGCGCAGCGGAATTCCAAGATCCTCGGCATCTTCGTCCGCCTCGAAAAGCGTGACGGCAAGCCCTATTATCTGAAACATCTGCCGCGCATTCGCGATTATCTGCGCCGGGCCTTGTCTCATCCGGCGCTGGCAAGCCTGCGGGATTTCTACAATGCCAACGGCTTGCTGGAGGAGCGGGCGCTGTGACAGCAAGACCGGACACCGCCATCGTACTCGCCGCCGGGCTAGGCAAACGCATGCGGCCGATCACCGACACCATTCCCAAGCCGCTGGTCAGGATCGCCGGCAAGACGTTGCTCGACTGGAGCCTCGACAGCCTGGCCGCCGCCGGTGTCTCCAAGGCAGTCGTCAACGTCCATTACTTTCCCGAACAGATCGTCGCCCATGTCGCCGCGCGCCGCGCGCCACGGATCGTCATCTCCGATGAGAGCGAGCAACTGCTCGATTCCGCGGGCGGCATCGTCAAGGCGTTGCCGGAATTGGGCGAGCAGCCCTTCTACATCCTCAACGCCGACACGTTCTGGATCGACGATGGTCCCCTCAATCTCCAGCGTCTCGCCCTTGCATGGGACGCGGCGAAAATG
>NZ_RZQG01001689.1:0-560 GCF_003998635.1 Mesorhizobium sp. M7D.F.Ca.US.004.03.1.1 | reverse complement strand
TGCCGGTGCTATCGATCGATCCGCTGCCGAACACCGACGAGACGTCGGCGGACACGGTGCCATACTGGAAGGCGATGCCGCCGATGAGCTGGCCGGCCGCGCTGTCGGACAAAAGCATGTCGGCGCCGGTCTGCAGCCTCCAGGTCGATGTGTCGTATGTCGTTGCGGTGGTGGAGCTTTCCGGATCGTAGGAGCCGCTGGTGCCTTCGATCCTGCCCCACAGCCCGATACCGGCCTCGGCCTTTACGTCATCGGAGATCCCATCGGCGCCTTGCGCTTCGATGGTCCAGGATCGGTTGCCGAGCCGCTGCTGCAGCGTGCCCAGCTGGTTGAAGGTCTGCAATACGCCCGCATAGGCCTCGTAGAGCGGTGCGCCGGCCTGATAGAGCGGAGTTCCGGGTCCGCCACCATCAATCAGGGCGGAGCGCAAATACCAGTCGCCGTCGGTGGGCGTGCTCGTGCCGCCCTGATAGAGCCTGTAGGCATAGGCGCCGCCGACGACCGCCGCATCGCCTTCGAACGGCAGCTTCGCGCTCAAGGGCGACTACACGTTCGAAGGC
>NZ_RZQG01001688.1:0-561 GCF_003998635.1 Mesorhizobium sp. M7D.F.Ca.US.004.03.1.1 | reverse complement strand
CCATGGCGGCGGGCCCCATGGTCAGCATGATGGTGGTGGCGAGCGCCATGGCGGATTTCACCTCGGCAGGCACCGTGACCAGGCTGTTCAGCGCCACGACGGCGACGAAGGCGGCGACGAACCACGGCATGGGAGGCCGCGCGGCTGTCTGATCGCCGCTCTTGCGGCGCGCCATCAGGCCGAGTGCGACGACCATCGGCGCCAGCATGGCGACGCGGGTCAGCTTGGCGACGGTGGCGATCTCGCCGGACTGGGTGCCGTTCTGGAAGCCGGCGCCAATGACTTGCGCCACCTCATGGATCGAAGCGCCAGCCCACAGGCCGAAAGCGTGCTGGTCGAGGCCGAGCATGGGCGCCATAAGCGGGAAGCCGAGCATGGCGACGGTGCCGAACAAGGTGATCGAGGCGACGGCGTAGGTGACGTCCTCGTCGCGCGCATCGGTGACGATGTTGGTGGCGACGATGGCCGAGGCGCCGCAGATCGAGGTGCCGGCGGCGATCAACTGCGCCAGCTTGGCGTCGACGCCGATCAGCCGGCCGAGCATGATGGTGAAAACGAAGG
>NZ_RZQG01001687.1:0-564 GCF_003998635.1 Mesorhizobium sp. M7D.F.Ca.US.004.03.1.1 | reverse complement strand
GTGAAGTGAAGCGACCTGCACGGCGCCGTCGCTGAGGTCGGTGCCGGCTTCGCGCACCACCTTTTCCACCTCGTCGGCGGACAGGTCGCTCTTTTCGTCGAAGGAAGCCGTCGAGATCGGGAAATCGACGGTCTTCAGGCTCATCTCGCTTTCGACCTTGGCGCCATAGATCTGGCCGGAAGCGGCAGAGGCTGTCGCCGGCTGAGCACTGTCGTCGCTGTCGTCGCCGAACACCTGCATCGGATCAAAAGGCGGGTAGGCGCGGCTGGTGGTGTGGCCGGCGGCGAGCGCCATCTTGATCTGCACGAAAGGCATGGTGTGGATAACGTCGCGGTCGCCGACCTTGGTGACCATCGACACTTCCATGCGCCGACGGTCCTTGGCCTTGGCGATCTGACGCGGCGCCACCAGCCTGGTCGTCTTGGCGACTTCGCCGGAATCGCCGTTGCCGGCAAGACTGATCAACTCGGCGATCTCGGGTGGGGTGGCCAGCTGCTGGCGACCGTCAAGAGCGGCGAACAGCGCCACGCCCATCAACACGCTCGAGGTCACACCGGTGAGAAA
>NZ_RZQG01001686.1:0-566 GCF_003998635.1 Mesorhizobium sp. M7D.F.Ca.US.004.03.1.1 | reverse complement strand
ATCTCACACGGCTACGACTTCATGCCGCTGTCGCCCAAACTGGCCGCAAAGCTGGTCGACGACAAAGCGGCAGCCAGCGGGCGTCCGGTGCGAGACACCATCCTCTGCCAGGTGCTGAAACACCTCAACCAACCCAAGTAGGCAAGACGTCCCAGGGCCCGCGACGGAGTGTTCCGTCGCGGGCCCTTCTTTTGTGCGTCGCAAAAGAGCCCCGAACATCACCCGCTACAGCAAGAGACAGCGACTCCAAACCGCCGATTATTCCTTCGGCAGTTTATGCTTATGAATGCGGATATAGTCCTGGACAGCCTTTCGCAGCAGTTCGGTCATGCTGTGCCCGTTGCTGATCGCCAGCAACTTGAACTGCCGCTGCTCCGCAGCCGTCAGGTAGTAGCCGCAGCGGATCATCTCCTCCTCGCGAATCTCCTTCCCGGCGATGGGGTCCTTTTTCTGACCCTGCCGCAGCAGCTTGCGGAAATCGGGGCCGACTGCCGGTGACGGCTGTGTCGGTACCTGCACCTGTGGCGTAGCTTGCTCCTTGGTCCCTGACGTCTCGACCTTCGGTG
>NZ_RZQG01001685.1:0-568 GCF_003998635.1 Mesorhizobium sp. M7D.F.Ca.US.004.03.1.1 | reverse complement strand
GCCCACTCCAACGCCCTGCGCGCCGGCTTCGTCTTCAGGCGCCGCATCGCGATGCCGGCGACGGCCAGCTCGTGCGCGGCGCGCGAGGCCGGCGGAAGCGGCGCCGGGTCGAGCCCGGCCAACACGTCTTCAGCCTCGTCGAGACGGCCGATCAAAAGCAGGCGCCGCACCTTGAGGTGGCCGGCATGCGCGGCGTTCAGCCGGTCGCCATGCTTTTCCAGCGTCGCGCGCGCCGCATCGAGCGCCTTGGCAGGCCAGCCGAGATCCCGCGAGACCAGCGCGATCTCGGCCTCGGCGACGACGCATCTAGCGCGCGCCACCGCTTCTTTCGGGCCGAAGCCACGCGCGGCCCGCCGCAGCAGCGCCTTGGCGCGATCGAGATCGCCGAGCTGCGCCATGGCGATGCCGCGCAGTGCCAGCGCCGGCGGATCTTCGCGCAAGGCGACGCGATCGAGCGCACCGAGCGGATCACCTCCGGCCAGCGCCAGTGCCGCCGCGGTGATCAGCGAGTCCATTCAAATCCCGTCACACTTGTAACTCCCACCCTTGTGCGTCGCCGCCCTAACTT
>NZ_RZQG01001684.1:0-568 GCF_003998635.1 Mesorhizobium sp. M7D.F.Ca.US.004.03.1.1 | reverse complement strand
GGGGCCAGCACGTCGCGGCCGCCGACTCCAATGGAGCCAGAGGCGACAAGCGCCTTGGACCCAAGAAGGCCTATGACTGCCAGACTCGTGACCGTCTTGCCAGAACCGGATTCGCCAACCAACGCCATCGTCTCGCCGCGTTCGACGCGCAGCGAGACGTTGTCGACAGCCGTGAGCGTACGATCGTACAGCCGAAAGCGGACGCACAAACCTTCGATCTCCAGCGCAGAATCCATCGTCAGTCACCCACCTTGGGGTCCATCGCTTCGCGCAATCCATCGCCGACCAGATTGAAGGCGAATGCCGTCAAGGCGATCGCCAGCGCCGGGTAGAACAGAAGCAGCGGATCGGTTCGCAAGAACTTGCCGGCTTCGGTTAGCATCACGCCCCACTCCGGCGTGCCTGGATCGGCCGGGCCGAGGCCGACGAACCCCAGGCCAGCAACGGTTATGATGGCGGTAGCAAGTGCCAGTGTGACCGAAACCAGCAACGGCGCCAGAGCGTTCGGCAGCATGTGGCGGAAGAATATCCGCGTTGATGACAAACCGGCCGTTCGTGCAGCGGTGAT
>NZ_RZQG01001683.1:0-569 GCF_003998635.1 Mesorhizobium sp. M7D.F.Ca.US.004.03.1.1 | reverse complement strand
GGGAACGGGCCGCGCGTCAGGCCGCAGGACATGAGCGGCATCGCCGATGACGAAAATCTCCGGGCTGCCAGGCACGCTCAGATCAGGCTCGACCAGCACCCTGCCCGCCCGGTCCGCGGCCGCGCCGAGCCATTCGGCGGCTGGTGAAGCGGCAACGCCCGCCGCCCACAGGATCGTCTTCGCCGCCAATTGCTTGTCGCCGAAGACGACGCCCTCGGCGTCGCAACGCGTAACAGCCCGGCCGAGTTCGATCGTTACGCCCAGCCGCTCGAGCGCTTTGCCGGCATAGTCGGAAAGTTTCGGTGCGAAATTGGCAAGGATGCGGTCACCGGCTTCGATCAGCACCACGCGCGTTTGCCGCGTGTCGATGTTGCGAAACTCGCCGTGCAGCGTGTCGTGCGCGAGCTCGACGATGGTGCCGGCCAGCTCAACGCCGGTCGGCCCGCCGCCGACGATTGCAATGGTCAGCAGCGCCTGGCGTTTGGCGGGATCGGTTTCTCGCTCGGCCTGCTCGAAGGCCAAAAGAATGCGCCGCCGAACCGTGGTGGCGTCCTCCAGCGTCTTCAGGC
>NZ_RZQG01001682.1:0-569 GCF_003998635.1 Mesorhizobium sp. M7D.F.Ca.US.004.03.1.1 | reverse complement strand
AGCCCTACACACGGGCGCTGATGGCGGCGACGCCACGCTACACCGATCCTTTCGCCTCGCTAAAGCCAGTGGACGACGAAGTACTCGCCGGGCTTGCTTCAGAGATCGCTGCCGCCGACCAGGCATGGAGGCGACCGCATGGCTGAGCCGCTGTTTTCCGTGCGCGGGCTGAAGGTCGCGCTGCCCGACATGACGCGCAAACCGCTGATCGGCCGCGCGCCGTTGACCGAGATACTCAAAGGCCTGGATTTCGATCTTCCCAGGGGCTCGGTGACCGGAATCGTCGGCGAATCCGGATCGGGAAAATCAACGCTCGGCCGCGCTTTGGTGCGTCTCTTGGAGCCCAGCGCCGGCAGCATCAGCTTCGATGGCCTGGATATCACCCATCTGCCTGAGGCGGAGCTGCGGCCATTGCGCCGCAATCTGCAGATGATCTTCCAGGATCCGATGTCGTCGCTCAACCCGCGCAGAACCATTGCCAGCATCATCGCCGCGCCGCTGAAACAGAACGGCCTTGGCGACAATCTGGAGGCGCGAGTCGCAGAAGCGCTGCAGCGTGTCGGCCTGCC
>NZ_RZQG01001681.1:0-570 GCF_003998635.1 Mesorhizobium sp. M7D.F.Ca.US.004.03.1.1 | reverse complement strand
GCACCCCGTTGATCAGCCCGATCAGCGCCCCGGTGCCCAGTCCCGCCAGCGCGCCGACGACCCAGTTGTTGGCGACGAACGCCATGGCCAGCGACGCGCTCATGCCCGAAAGCGCCAGCGTCGAGGCGACGGACAGGTCGATTTGCCTGGAGATGATGACGAATGTCATGCCGACGGCAATGATCGAGACCAGTGTCGTCTGCCGGCCGATGTTGAGAAAATTGTCGATCGACAGGAACCAGGGCGACGCCAGGCTGAAGACAACCAGCATGACGGCAAAGGCGACGTAAAGCATGTAGGGACGCTCACCCTGAAGCAGATGCCGCAGCGCTGAGCGACCGCCCGGTTGGTTGACGGCAGCTTTTGCCGGGCTTTGGGTGTCGGTCATGCCGCGTGCTCTTCCGATGGCTGCGAAAGTTGAATGAGGTGATGAAGGTCCTCGGCGCTGCCGAATTCCGCCCTCGAAATCGTCCTGGTGATCCGGCCATCGACGACGATCGAGATGCGGTCGCAGAGCTGGAGCAGTTCGGACAGATCCGAAGACACCAGCAGCACCCCGCTGCCAGCCGC
>NZ_RZQG01001680.1:0-570 GCF_003998635.1 Mesorhizobium sp. M7D.F.Ca.US.004.03.1.1 | reverse complement strand
GCCTTGAACAGCGGAAAGTAGGTGAAGATCGCCAGAGCCAGCCCCGCCATGATAATCGGCTTGCGGCCGATCTTGTCGGAGAGCCAACCGAACACGACAAAGAAGATGGAACCCAACGCCAAGGCGATTGCGATCAGGATGTTGACCGTCTGCAGGTCGACCTTGAGCACATTCTGCAGGAAGAACAGAGCGTAGAACTGGCCGGAGTACCAGACCACAGCCTGGCCGGCGGTGAGGCCGAGAAGGGCCAGGATCGCGATCTTGGCATTCTTCCACTGACCGAAGGCTTCCGTCAGCGGAGCCTTGGAGCCCTTGCCCTCGTCCTTCATCCGCTGGAAGGTTGGCGATTCACTGAGCGTTAGGCGAATCCAGACCGATACGCCAAGCAGGATGACCGAGACGAGGAACGGAATGCGCCAGCCCCAGGCGGCGAAGTCTTCCTTGCTCAACATTGCTTGAACGCCGAGGATGATGATCAGCGACAGGAACAGGCCGAGTGTTGCCGTCGTCTGGATCCACGAGGTGTAGAAGCCACGGCGGTCGTCGGGGGCGTGTTCGGCGACATAGGTT